>JAUQVX010000007.1:59612-112470 GCA_039794565.1 Gloeomargarita sp. SRBZ-1_bins_9
TTTCCATGATCGGCTATGAGGTGGTGACGGCGGCCGATGGGGAGGAAGCCCTCACCGTTTTTCGGCGGGAGCACCCACACCTGGTGGTTTTGGACGTCATGATGCCCAAGTTGGACGGCTATGGGGTCTGTCAAGAGTTGCGCAAGGAGTCGGATGTCCCCATCATCATGCTGACGGCCCTGGGGGATGTGGCGGACCGCATCACCGGTTTGGAGCTAGGGGCGGATGATTACGTGGTCAAGCCCTTCTCCCCCAAGGAGTTGGAAGCCCGCATCCGTTCGGTCCTGCGCCGGGTGGAGAAAAACGGCAGCTCCAACAGTATCCCCAGCTCGGGCGTGATCGTGATCAACAACCTCAAAATTGACCTGAATAAACGCCAGGTCTACAAAAACAACGAGCGTATCCGGCTGACAGGGATGGAGTTCAGCCTGTTGGAGTTGTTGGTGAGCCGCTCTGGGGAACCTTTCTCCCGCACGGACATCCTCCAGGAGGTCTGGGGCTACACGCCGGAGCGCCACGTGGATACCCGGGTGGTGGACGTACATATCTCCCGCCTGCGGGCCAAGTTGGAGGACGACCCCAGCAACCCGGATCTGATCCTGACGGCCCGGGGCACGGGGTACCTATTCCAGCGCATCACCGACCAGAACAAGGTGTCCGAGTAACTCTAATCCTTCAGGGCGTTGGCCCCGGACACCACCTCCATAATCTGTTGGGTGATGGCCGCCTGTCGGGCCTTATTGTAGGAGATGGTCAGGTTTTTGATCAGGGTCTTGGCGTTATCGCTGGCGTTACTCATGGCGGTCATCCGGGCAGCCAGTTCGCTGGCGGCAGCCTCTTGCAACGCCCGCAACACTTGGTTGTTTAGGTAAAGGGGCAAGAGGGCGCTAAAAATTTGCACTGGGTCCTGCTCGAAGAGCATTTCCTGGGGAAACACCAGACCCGGTGGTTGCGCTTGGGGACGCCGTTCCACCGCAAATCGTCCCTCCCGGGTGGTCAATCGGAAAATTTCGTCATCCTGGGGTTCCAGACCCTGGAGGGACATGGGCAGGATGGTCTGCACCACCGGTCGGGAGCTGATCAGGGAGACAAAGCGGGTATAGATCAGTTCCACCCGGTCCACATCCTCCGACAGAAACAGACTGAGCATCTCCTGGCTGATCCGGCGGGCCTCGGCGGCGGTGGGAATTTGCTCTAGGCCGGTAAAGGAGCGGTTAATCGGGTGTTGCCGGCGGCTGAAATACTGGGTGGCCTTGCGCCCCACCGGCACTAGGGTGTAGTCCAATCCCAACTCCCTTAGCTCCTGAATCCGCTGGTCGGCCCGGCGAATGACATTGGCGTTGTAGGCCCCGCACAACCCCCGGTCCCCCGACAGGATCACCAGGGCCACCCGCCGCACCAGTCGCTGCTGCAACAAAGGCACATCCAGATTCTCCAACTGCAACCGCGACTGTAGGCCGTACAATACCTGGGCTAGCCGGTCAGCAAAAGGACGGGTGGCCAGCACTTGCTCCTGCGCCCGCCGTACCTTGGCCGCTGCCACCAACCGCATGGCTTCCGTAATCTTACGGGTGTTCTTGACCGAATTGATCCGGTCCCGAATCGCTTTTAAACTCGGCATCGCTCCATCCCCCCTAGGCCGTAAAGCTGGCTTTGTATTCGCTGATGGCTTCCTTGAGCAGGGTTTCCGCCTCCGGCGTCAGTTGTTTCTTGGTGCGGATGATTTCCCCAAACTGGGGTTTGTTGGTGCGCAGGTATTCCCGCAGCCCCGTTAGGAAGGGTTGCACTTGGGCCAGGGCCAAATCGTCTACATAGCCGTTGGTACAGGTGTAGATCATGGCCACCTGCTCCTCCACTGGAATTGGCGAAAACTGGGGCTGCTTGAGCATTTCCCGGATCCGTTGCCCCCGCGCCAGTTGCTCCTGGGTGGCCTTGTCCAAATCGGAGGCAAATTGGGCGAAGGCCTCCAGCTCGGCAAACTGGGCCAGCTCCAGCTTTAACTTGCCCGCCACCTGCTTCATGGCCTTGATCTGAGCCGCCGACCCCACCCGGGACACGGAAATCCCCACGTTGATCGCCGGCCGCACCCCCGCATTGAACAGGTCCGCCGACAGGAAAATCTGCCCGTCGGTAATGGAAATCACATTGGTGGGAATGTAGGCCGCCACGTCCCCCGCCTGGGTTTCCACAATGGGCAGGGCCGTCATACTCCCCCCGCCCAGGGCGTCATTTAGCTTGGCCGCCCGCTCCAACAACCGGGAGTGCAGGTAAAACACATCCCCCGGATAAGCCTCCCGCCCCGGCGGCCGCCGCAGCAACAGGGACATCTGCCGGTAGGCCTGGGCCTGCTTCGATAGGTCGTCGTAGATCACCAGGGTCGCCTTGCCCTTGTACATGAAATACTCCGCCATGGAGGCGCCGCTGTAGGGAGCCAGGTACTGCAACGTGGCCGGGTCATCGGCGTTGGCCGCCACCACAATGGTGTACTTCATGGCGCCCCGTTCTTCGAGCACCCCCACCACCTGAGCCACCGAGGAGGCCTTCTGCCCAATCGCCACGTACACACAGATTACGTCCTGGTCAGCTTGATTCAGGATGGTATCCAGGGCAATGGCCGTCTTCCCCGTTTGCCGGTCGCCAATGATCAACTCCCGCTGTCCCCGCCCGATGGGAATCATGGCGTCAATGGCCGTAATCCCCGTCTGCAAGGGTTCGTACACCGACCGACGGGCCACAATCCCCGGCGCCGGCGACTCGATCAATCGGCTCTCGGTGGTCTCAATCGGGCCTTTGCCATCCAGGGGTTGCCCCAGGGGATTGACCACCCGCCCAATGAGAGCTTCCCCCACCGGCACCTGGGCGATTTTCCCCGTGGCCTTTACCGTGCTCCCTTCAGAAATGTTGCGCCCGTCCCCCATCAGCACCGCCCCCACATTGTCCTGCTCCAGATTGAGGGCAATGCCGATGGTGCCGTCTTCAAACTCCAGCAACTCCGAGGCCATCACCTGATCCAGGCCGTAAATCCGGGCAATGCCATCCCCCACCTGCAGCACCGTACCGATATTGGTGGTCTCCACAACTTGGTCGTACTGCTCGATCTGCTGGCGGATAATCTGGCTGATTTCATCAGGGCGAATGCTAATCATAACCTTCCTTCCTTACCTGGGGACTAGACAACACTTTGACTCAATCGTAGAGCCAGCCGCTGCAACTGACTCCGCAAACTGGTGTCTAAAAATTGGGAACCCAACTGCACCGTAAACCCCCCCAGCAGCGAGGGGTCCACCTGCACCTCCAATTCCACCTGGCGAGCGCCGCTGAGCTGGGCCAACCGCCGGCTGAGTCGTTCCGCTTGGTCGGGGGTCAAGGGCACCGCTGCCCGTACCCGCGCCAACCGGGTTCCCCGCACCTGCCTGGCCCGCTCCTGAAACACCTGAATGATGCGCTCCAGCAGGACAATACGTCCCCGGTCAATCAACAGCAACAGAAAATTCAAAACCACCGGCTGCATCCGCCCACCGAAAATTTGCCGTAGGAGGGCTTTTTTCCGCTCCGCCAGCACCGTAGGCCGCCGCAGGAGGTTCGCCAATTCCGGTACCTGCCGGAGTAGTTGCTTCAGGCCCACCAGCTCCTGTTCGATGGTCTCCACCTGGTTACGGGCTTGGGCCAGGTCGATCAAGGCCTCGGCGTAGGGTTCTGCTAAACGGGCTACGGCCACCGTCATAGGTCACCTCCCAACCGGGCAATCCCCGCATCGATCAACCGGGCCTGTTGTTCCGGGGTCAACCGCTGTTGCAGTTGGGCCGTGACGTAGGCCAAGGTCAGTTCGGTCAAGCGCTGGCGAACGGCCGCAATCGCTTGGGCCTGTTCCACCTCGATGCGGCGTTGCGCTTGTAAACCAATCCGTTCTGCCTCTTGAGCCGCTTGGGCCAGAATCGCCTCCCGCATCTGTTCCGCTTTGGCCCGTCCCTCTTGCCGGATCTGTTCTGCCCGGGCTTGGGCTTGGGCCAAATTCTGCTGGGCCGTCACGAAGGCCTGGTGCGCCTCCCGTTGAGCCGTTTCCGCCTGGGCGATGGCCTGGGCAATGCTCTGTTGCCGCTCCTGCAATAACCGCCCCAGAAAACCCCGCCCGTAATACACCAGCAGGCCCAGCACCACCAGAATGTTCAGGGTATTGCTCCCCAGGAGGTCGGGGTTGAATTGCACCCCTGTTGCCTCCGCTGTCGTGGCCAAAAGTAGGGCATCCATAGCTCAACCCAACAATTTCGCCAAAATTGCCTCGCCCAGGCTCTGCACTTGGGGTTCCAGTTGGGCCAGAGCCTTTTCCTGCTGGACGGCCAATTCCGCCCGGGCCTGGGTCAACTGGGCTTGGGCCTCCTGCTGGGCCACCCGAATTTGGGCCTGGGCCTCCTGTTTAGCCTGCGCCTGGGCGGTGTTCACCATCTGTTGCGCTTCCCGTCGCGCCAGGGCCAGTTCCTGGTCATACTGCCGGGTGAGTTCTGCCGCCTTCGCCTGCAACTCCTTGGCCTGGGCCCGGTTCGACCGGATGTACTCCTCCCGCTCATCCACCACCCGCAACAGGGGCCGGTAGAACACCTGATTCAAAATGGCCACCAGCACCAGAAACTGCACCGCCATGACGGGCAGGGTGGCGTCTAGGTCAAACAAACCCCCGGCTTCAGCCAGCAAACCCGGCAATACGGTCATGCCCCTTGAACCTCCCCTAGCCCGCAAACGGGTTGGCAAACAGCAGGATCAAAGCCACCACCAGGCCGTAAATCGTCAACGCCTCCATAAAGGCCAAGCTCAGCAGTAAAGTACCCCGAATTTTCCCATCCGCTTCCGGCTGGCGGGCAATCCCCTCCACGGCGCGACTCGCCGCATTCCCCTGGCCCAAACCCGGCCCCAGGGAAGCCAGACCCACCGCCAAACTGGCCGCGATCACCGAAGCAGCAGACGTCAGTCCATCCATACGCTCATCCTCGCACTCAGTTAACTGTAACGGGATATAAACTCCCCGCAGATCACCATACCAGGTTTTGTTCCCAGTCCCACAACAATCTTAGGCCATTTCCCCTTCGGTTTCCTCGTGGTGCTCGTGGTCCTCTAGGGCTTCGGCGATATAGGTGGCTGCCAGAGTGGCGAAAATCACCGCCTGAATCCCGCTCAGGAACAACCCCAGCACCATCAACGGCACGGGCACCAGCACCGGCACCAACAACACCAGCACCCCCACCACCAATTCGTCCGCCAGGATATTCCCAAAAAGACGGAAGCTCAGGGACAAGGGTTTAGTGAAATCCTCAATCACCTTAAACGGCAGCATGATGGGGGACGGGTACAAATACCCCTTGAAATACCCCAGCAACCCCTTGCGACTAAACCCGGCATAAAAATAGGCCAAGGAGGTCAGCAGCGCCAGGGCCGCCGTGGTATTGATGTCATTGGTGCTGGCCGCCAGTTCCCCCGCCGGTAGCTCAATCAACCGCCAGGGCACAAGAATCCCCGTCCAGTTACAGGTAAAAATAAACAAAAACAACGTCCCCACAAACGGTAACCAAGCCCGGTACTCCTTCTCCCCCAACTGGTTACGGGCCAGATTGCGCACAAAGTCCAGGACATACTCCATAAAGTTTTGCCAGCCGTGGGGCACCCGTTGGGCGTTACGGGTCGCCAGCAGCGCCGCGCCAATCAACAAGGCCATCACCACCCAGGAGGTAATTAACACCTGACCGTGGACTTTTAAGTTCCCCAAGCGCCAGTACAGATGTTCCCCCACCTCCAAACTTGCCAAAAGCGGGTACAGACCCCCATTCACCATGACCCTATCTCTTGAATGACAGACATCAGACCCAGTCTAAAGCGCACCACCTACTAAAGGCAACGGTTTAACCCCAGCGGCAGACCAGCGCCCCCAGGGTCAACCCGGCCCCGAAGCCCGCCAGCACCAGGGTCTGACCGACGCGAATACGCCCTGCGCGCACCGCCTCATCCAGCACGATGGGAATCGAAGCCGCCGACGTATTGCCATACCGGTCCAGATTGCTCAGCATCCGCGCCGCCGGCACCCCCAGCCTGGCTGCCACCGCATCCAAAATCCGTTGATTCGCTTGATGCAATACAAAGTGATCAATCTGGTCACTGGTCAAACCGGCCCGGAACAGCGCCTTTTCAATCACCTCCGGCACCCGTTTGACAGCAAACTTATAGACCTCCTGACCGTTCATGGCAATGGACCGGTAGGCGCCGCAGGTGACCGTCAAACCGTCAAGCAGGGGTTGGGGTTTGCCCCCATAGGCCAGGGTGAGACAGGCGTGCTGGCTGCCGTCGTTTTGCAACTCAAACCCCAGCAGACCGTCCGGGGTATCTGCCGCCAAGGCCACTGCACCGGCCCCATCCCCAAACAAAATACACGTCCGCCGGTCCTGCCAATCCACCCAGCGCGACAGCACATCCGCCCCAATCACCACCGCCCGCCGATAGGCCCCCGTCTTCAAAAATTGGGCCGCCGTCACCACCCCGTACACAAACCCAGAGCAGGCCGCCGTCAGGTCAAAGGCCACCGCCCGTTTTGCCCCTAACCGGTCTTGCACTAGGCTGGCCGAACCAAACAAATCATCGGGTGTGGAGGTGGCCAGAATGATCAACTCGATGTCCAGGGGATGCCAACCTGCTGCTGTCAGGGCCTGTTGCGCCGCCTGGACCGCCAAATCCGTCACTCCCTGGTCGGGGTGGACCAAGCGCCGCGTGCGAATCCCGGTGCGGGTGACGATCCATTCATCGCTGGTGTCCACCAACCGGCTCAACTGGTGATTATCCAGTACGCCGGCTCCCTCAGCCCGACCCGTTCCCAGCCAACGCACGCCCAGCACTAGCGACCATCCCGCCGGGTCAAGGCACCCACTTTTTCCTCCAGCCGCTGCACCACCCGCTGCTCCACGGCTTCAGCAGCCAGCCGGATGGCATTGAAAACCGAGGGTGCGTGGGAACTGCCGTGGCCAATCACACACACCCCCGGCACCCCCAGCAGCAAAGCACCACCCCGTTCCGCGTCGTCCAACCGTTGCTTCACCCGCCGCAGGTTATCCCGCAGCAGGGGCACCCCCACCATTCCCCGCCAGCCCCGCGGCAGTTCATCCCGCAGCAGTTGCACAATCACCCGCCCCACCCCCTCAGCAAATTTCAGTAAGATGTTGCCCACGAAGCCATCACACACCACCACATCATAGGCCCCGGAAATCACATCCCGGCCCTCAGCATTGCCGACAAAATCAATTTCGGGATTCTGGGCCAGGAGTTGATAGGCTCGCACCGCCACGTCATTGCCCTTGCAGGGTTCTTCCCCGATATTCAGCAAACCCACCTTCGGCCGGGGCACCCCCAGTACGCATTGGCTGTAAATGGAACCCATCAGGGCAAACTGGTTGAGAAATTTGGGCCGGCAATCCACATTAGCCCCCACATCCAGCAACAACACCGATTTATCGGGGATTAACGTCGGCAGGGTGACCCCAATCGCCGGTCGGTCAATTCCCGGTAACCGCCCCAGGTGCAACAACGCCGCCGCCATCACCGCCCCCGTATGACCCGCCGAATAAACCGCATCCGCCTGCCCCTCCCGCACCAGGTTCATGGCCACCGTGATCGAAGCCTCCGGCTTTTGGCGTAGGGCCGTCAGGGGTTCCTCATGCATGGCAATGGCCTGCTGAGCCGGAATAATCGTCAGTCGGTGCTGGTGCTGGGCCAACAGAGGTTGCAGGCGCTCCGACTGGCCGACCAACAAAATCTCCACATCCAATTCGGCTTGTGCGCGCAGGGCACCGGTGACGATTTCCTCAGGCGCATAGTCCCCTCCCATCGCATCTACCGCAATCCGGGGCCGGTTGCACACCATGCCGTTCTCGCACGCACGTCGGTTAAGCATTGTATCAGAATCTCCCTCACCACACCCGCACCTGGGTTTGGCCCTCCACCACCTGGCCAATCAGCACCCGCCCTGCTAGACCGACAAATAGTCCATTCTCCACCACGCCCGGGATATTGTTGATCCGCATTTCCAGATCCGCCGGGTTGGGAATCGCCGGGAACCTCACATCTATCACCATATTGCCCTGGTCGGTGATCACCGGGCCGTCCTTTTTCACCGCCATGCGCAACTCCGGCTGCCCCCCCAATCTGGCCAAGGCCCGCATCACCGGCGTTACCGCCATGGGGATTACCTCCACCGGCACCGGGAAGGTACTGCCCAGGCGCTCCACCAGCTTGGACTCGTCCACCACCACCACGAACTCCTGGGCCAGGCTATCCACCACCTTTTCCCGGGTGTGGGCCGCCCCTCCCCCCTTGATCAAATTCTTGTGGGGGTCCACCTCATCGGCGCCGTCAATGGCCAGGTCAATCGTCTCCACCTCATCCAGGGTTGTCAGGGGAATCCCCGCCTGCCGGGCCAGAACAGCCGCTTGAAAGGAGGTGGGCACACCCCGCACCCCTTGAATTTCACCCCGCCGGAGCCGTTCCCCCAGCGCCTGGATCATGAAGGCCGCTGTTGAACCCGTCCCCAACCCCACCACCATGCCGGAGGCCACCAACTGGGCCGCCTGTTGCCCGACCGCCTGCTTGGCCAGCTTGATGAGTTCAGGGGATGCCGTCATGCCTATTCCTCCACCACCGTTTTTCAGGCTAGCGCAAAACGGCACCCCCATAAACACGGCAAGGGTCTGGCTGTTAGTCGAGCCAAACCCTCCAAGCATCTTCATCAAGCGACTTTTAGGTTAGGTATTTTAGGTAAACGAAGTAAACGAGGTTGACGGATAACGGACCCAACTTCTCACTGCGGGGCTGACGGTGGCCTGGGTCGATCCAGACCCAACTACAGAGTCGTTACCCACACGAGACTCTCTATCTATGCCACCTGACTCAGCACTAATGGGTTCAACCAACACGACTGCGCAATCGCTTGTGTTTACACCCTCCCTGCCGGGAAGTGGGTAGGATCGCGACCGGGGCACCTACGTCTCGATCCCTTTTTTGCTGCCTTCTAGGTGCCTAATATCACTATAGAAAATTCCCCTGGACTGGCGGTCGTTTATTACATATTTGTGATAACTCTTTGCTGACTTTGACATGGGTAAATACTTGTTTAAGAGGGGGGGAGGTAAGATTTTTGGTAGGCTAGTCAAAAAAAATTAAGGAGGGGCGAGTCTGGTGTTGCGGTTACTGGTCGCTTGGCTGACGGTGGTGGTGATCTGGGGAGGGCTGACCACGCCGGTCCTGGCTCTGACGGAAGTCCGCTTGTTCAACCTACAGGTGAGTGATTGCCCGGCGGAACTGGCGGAAGGTGCGGTCACCAGTGGGGGTCATACCCTGCCGGCGCGGTGCTACTGGGTAACCGGTCAGGCGGAAAATCCCACCAACCGCACGGTGTATGACGCGGATGTGTTTGGTCGGGTTTATGACGCTAACGGGGAACCAGCGATTCCTAAGCGTGGGCGCCTCGGCACCATCGAAGAAATCCCGCCGGGGATCAGCGAGTTTCATCTGCCCCTGATGGTTCCGGCGGATCAACCACCCCCGTTGCAGTTGAGTCAATTTAAGGCCATGGGCTTTAGCGCCAAGGTCCGCCGGTAGAGCCGGGTCTGCGTCACCTGGAGGACCAGTCCCTGCATCGGCGGAGGGGAGGTGGCCCGCTTTCCTATAACCCTAACTTAAAGCCGTCTTAACAATGATCGGTCTAGGGTTGCGCTAGCTTGGTAAAAGGGGGGTGATTGAGCCAATTGGCTGTTGGAGAGCTGACTTGTAGGTTTTCATCTGTTGCAAGGTAACAATGACTAACCAAGCTGAAGACCCTTTGAGTATTCCGTTACGCCCATTGATTCCCCTGTTAGTTGGGTTCATGGATGATGCCCTTGTCGTTGGCTTGTCCCGTTTGGGTTGTACGCTGCCGGTTCTGAAGGTTTTGTCGCCCCTGATCATAGGCTGTACAGTGGGGTATGTCATCATTCAACTTTGTCACCAGGGGATGCCCCTGTTGAAACGACGCTGGAAAGCCTGCCCCGTAGCTGCCCTCAAGGGGCTTGGTCCAGGGGTTCCTGTAGAATGACCGCTGTATGCCCGCCGGGAGCAGTCAGCAGATAGGGACGAAGGGCCTGTTGCTGTCGGGGGGTCAGAGCAGTCCAAAATTGTTTGGCTTCAGGCACGTCCAATTCCTGTAACAGTTGAGCCTGTTGCGGAGGGGGCAGTTGCTGAAAAACGGTCATCGCCCGGTCATCGGGCAAGAGTAGCAACACCAGGGCCTGGCGATGTAGGGGCAGTTCCGGCAGCTGGGTCACTAGCATCGAGTCGCTCAAACGCTGCAACTGATAGGCCATGACCTCTGGGCGGGTCAGGTGGTCAAACAAATGATTCAGCACGTTGTCCGTCATGCTCATCTCTAGGTAGCAACTAACAGGACCTGTTGCTGGGAAGATGGAGGGTTGACCAGAACCCGGGGAACCAGCACGGCATCTAGGATCACCCGGTTGGCCAGGGGAAGGTCAGGCCACAAGCACTTCCCCCAGCCATTCCCAGGCGCCCTGTCCTGTAGGTTCTGGAGCCAGGGCAAGGCTAATCGGCTTCCAGAGGTCTGAAGTCTGCCGCCGTCTCCAGGGGTTGGTGCTCGACCACCAGGGACAGGTAAGGGCGCAATTCGTTCCAGCAGCTCAATAGCTGTCGGTAGGTCTCATCTGTCGAGAGCTTACCGCCCGTGTGCAAACTGGCCAGAAAGGTCACCCGCTGGGCAAATAGTTGCAAATGCCGGTTGAACTCGGCGCTGTAGCCGTCCATCGCTCCCCGGTAACGGGCCACCGGGTATAGGAACTGTTGCAGTTGACCCATGGTTATCACCTCCTTTGCCAAAGAAATCATCCAGTTTGAGCCGGTCAAGCCTTGGGTCGCCGGGCGGGAACGGGGCTTCATCCAGGGATCTAGCACCCGACCGAAACAGCCGCATGGCCCCCGCCTCCTTTTTGTCCGCCGGTCTGGACGTAAAAAATGCCAAAACTAATCCTCAAGGCCAGGATTTGCCCTGTCCTGCTTTGAAGCCAATAGGGGTTCTCTGGATTACCTCAACGGGTCACCGCCGGTACCATGCCCGCAAGATGGCAAGGCCACTAAACCTACGAACGTCAACGTCTTCGTTTGACTAAGACACCAATAGCTAGGAGGTTCTCACCAGAGGACATCCACCATCGCCAGGATATGGCTCTATACCGACCCATAGCCCACCTCCTTTGAGCTTGCCGTTGACGTTCCCACCGTGCCCAGTAGTTAGTCAGGAGATGAGCTGCCCAGACCGCTAATTCAGCACCCCTACACGACCAGACCTGTCCCCTGCCCCTGGGCTAACGCGGAACTTCTCCCTGCTGATTGCAGCGCTCAGGCTACAACCACCAAAGGGTTCCGTAGTGGATGACTCCAGAAAAAAGAGGGTAATGTGTCTTCTGATTAGCTTAGCTCGACCAATCAGCGGTGTCAATCTCAATGGAGGGCTGCCCGGGGTCGGTTGCCGCCAGGCTCGGACGGGCAGGTTGCCAGCAGCGTTGCCGGTCCAGGTGTTCCAAATAGCTTTTCTCCGCCTGGATGGAGTCCTGTAGGCGTTGCAGTTCGGCCAAAAGGGCCTGGCGCTCCTGTAGGTCCTGGGTTTGACTGAGCAATTGGCTGCGCTCCTGCCACAGAGAAAGCAGCTGCTGGCAGTTCTTTTCGCAGATCACGCGGGCGATGGTGGCCACAGCCGATTGGATGACCAAAGGGGGCTGGCGCAGTTCTAACGCCGTCACTTCGTTGAGCTGGAACAATCCCTGGACCTGGCGCATTTCTTCGGGGTAATCCTGGTGGAGCCGTTGCAGGGCCTGAATCAGGTCCAGGGTGTAGGGCACGCCACCGCTTTGGGCAACCCGTTGCTCCAGCGCCCGAATTTGCTGCCATAGCCAGCGGTGATGGGGCGTACCAAAGGCCAAATCCCACTCCTCCAGGGCATCCACCACCGCTTGGCGATAGGGGGGCAAGTGTAGGTAGATCCGCAGGAGTTGGGCCTCGGCCGCCTCTAGTAAATTGGCGCTGGTCACCGGTGGTACAAACCGCTGTGGGGCAACATCACACCGGCGCAGGAGCCGACGCAGGTAGGCCTCCAGTTGCAATACCAACCGGGCGTTTCCCTGGCTCAGGTCGTTGACCGCTGTACTGAGGTAGCGCAGGCGCAGGGCCGGATTGGGAATTTGACGCAGCAGGTCGGCTAACTCCCGCAGAATGGCCATTAACTGGTCGGGTCGGCGGTTGTCCCGTTGCAGCAAAATCCGGTTGATCTGCCAGTCCAACCACAGGGGGGCCGCCCGCACCAGGGCCTGGTAGTCTTCGGCGGTGTGTTCTTGCAGGTAGTCGGCGGCGTCCTTGCCAGCAGGTAGATACAACACGTGCAACGCCACTTCCCCCCGGTAGGCCATGGTCTGCACCTCGGCGATCACCCGATCCACCGCTTTTTGGCCGGCCGCGTCCGCATCAAAGTTCAGAATCACCCGCTTGGATTCCGTATAGCGCAGGAGCAATCGCACCTGGTCCGCGTTCAAGGCAGTTCCTAATACGGCCACGGTGTGGGTCAGGCCGGCCTGGTGCAGGGCTATGGCGTCGAAATAACCCTCCACCACCAGCACCTCATCAGCGCGGGCAATGGCCTCCTTGGCCTTATCCAGGGCAAACAGGACCTGGCTTTTGTTGAACAGGGGTGTTTCCGGCGAGTTGAGATACTTGGGTTCTTCGCCATCGAGACTGCGGCCCCCAAACCCAATCACCCGCCCCTGGGCATCCCGAATGGGAATCATCAAGCGGTTGCGGAACCGGTCGTAGTAGCCACCGCTGGAGCGCGGCACAATCAACCCCGCCTCGGCCACCAGGGGGGCTGGAAATCCCTTGTGTTCCACCAGATAGCTGTAGAGGGTCTGCCAGCCGTGGGGCGCATAACCCAGTTGAAACGCCTGGATGGTCTCCGGGGTCAACCGCCGTTTTTGGGTGAGGTAATCCATCACCATTTGATTGTTCTTCTGAGCCAGGGCGTAGGCGTAAAAGTGGGCGGCCACGGCCAGGATTTCGTAGAGTTGTTGCCGGCGGGCAAGTTGCTGTTGCAGTTGTTTTTGTTGTTCCGGCTCCAGGGTACGAATGGGAACTTGATAGCGATGGGCCAGGTCCAGGATCACCTCTTGAAATGAGGTTTTCCCTAGCTCCATCAGGAACTTGATGGCATCCCCCCCGGCGCCACAACTGAAGCAGTGATAGAGCTGCTTTTGGGGATTGACATGAAAACTGGGGTTTTTATCGTCGTGGAAGGGACATAGGCCCACCAAATCCTTCCCCTGGCGCCGCAGCACCACCCGGGTGGAAACGATGTCCACAATGTCTAACTTTCGCCGCACCTGTTCGATGGTTTCCGGGTGCAGCCGGGGCGTGTCCATTGGTTGGGGAAAGACGGGATGGCTCTATTGTATCCCCTAATCCCCCTAGGACACGCTGCGCCGCCCCAAGGCATAAACCCCCGCCCCGATGGCCGCCAGCAGAGCACAGCTGACCCCCCAGCTTTTGCCCAGGGACCCGTCCAAAACCCATTCCCAGGCCGTACCCACCCCAAGGAGAGGCAAAATGGCCACCACGGAAGCCAGCGCCGAGGGCAAGCGTCGCTCTAGGCGTTCATAGATCCAATCGTTGAGGTCCATAAACCCCCAGTACAGGGCAATCGCCCACAGACAGGCTCCTGCCACCATCCCTGCCGTCATCGCCTATAGCCAACCCTTTTTGTTGAAGATGTAGGTATGGGCAAATTCCTCGTCACTTTTGGTGAGGTAGATAATCCCTTCGATCAGGCCGACAATTCCCATCGCCGCCGAGGCTAAACCACAGGTGATGATGCCGCCGACCAGGGTCACCAGCAGCATGATCAATCCCTCGGTGGTGTAGCCCAGAACAAACTTATGCACCCCCAGGGCACCCAGCACAATCGCCAGGACACCGGCCAGTATCTTTTTATTGGTCATGTCGGGTGGATTGGTGGTCATCACGTTCACTCCTCACGATGTTTCTTCTAAACCGGCAACCTTATGACGATTGTAGCCCCAAGCGGTCAGCCGCGCGTTGGCCCCCCGCCAGGGCGGCGATTTCGTCGTCAAAGCGGTCGGCCATTTCCATAATCGAACGGGCGGAAGTTTCCAGCTCCTTGGGGTCACACGTTGAACCCACTATCGTGTGCTCAAGCAAAATATCCCCGTCCTCGTCAATGCCGAAGGCCCCGAAGGGAATTTCCGTGTTTTTGCGCAACAGGTACTGCAACAGTTCCGGTTTGAGTTCTGCGCCCTTGACCACGTAGGACCAGGTACAAATGAGGGCATCGTTCTCGGTCCAGGGCAATACTTCTACCGCAGCATAAGCCGACCCCCGGGGGATGATAAAAATGGGTAAATCATCCCGCACTTCCAACTGGTCGCCGAATAGCTCTTGCATCCAAGGACGGATTTTTTCGTAGCAGGCCCGTTGCGGCTTGCTGGCAAAGTGCATGGTGGCTTCCTCGTGTACATCTGCCCTTTAGTTTACCGGCAAACGGGGAATCCCCAGGTTAAGTTCCGGTAATGAACGGCCCCAAACCTAAAAACCTCCCGCACAAATGGGTTCGGGTCCCAGGTCTTGCCTTAGGATACGGGTAGCCCTGCAATCAGACCCCTATGGAAACAGCGGCCAGTCCTCTAGCGGAGATGGCCATCTTGGTTGTGGACGATTCTCCCAGTCAGCGGTTGTCCTTACTGGCCATCCTAAAGGCGGCGGGTTTCCAACGGCTGTACGCCTGCGATAGCGCCCAGGAGGCCTTCGCTCTCCTGCATCGGCAGCCTGTGGATTTAATCCTCATGGACGTGAGCATGCCCAAAATCAACGGCATCGAAGCCTGCCGCCACCTGAAAAGCCAACCCGCATTCCACGATATTCCCGTCATTATGGTCACCGCCAGTGTGGAGGTGTCCGACCTGGAATCGGCGTTTGAAGCGGGGGCAACGGATTACATCGTCAAACCACCCCACCAAATCGAACTCCTGGCCCGGGTGCGTTCCTGTTTGCGGCTCAAGCACGAAACGGACCAGCGCAAAGCCAAGGAAGCCCAATTGCGCCAGGCCCTGCAATCTTTGGATGAACAGCACCGTTTGCTGCGCTTAGAGCAGGAAAAGTCCGAGCGTTTACTGCTCAACATCCTGCCCAAACCGGTAGCGGAACGGCTCAAGCAGGGCCAGCAGGTGATTGCCGACCATTTCCCGGCGGTAACGGTGCTGTTTGCCGATATTGTGGATTTCACCTCGTTAGCCGCCCGCATGCCCGCCCAGGAGGTGGTGGCCCTCCTCAATGGGGTGTTCTCCCAGTTTGATCACCTGGCGGAACGCCATGGCTTGGAGAAGATCAAAACCATCGGCGATGCCTATATGGTGGTGGGGGGATTGCCCATGTCCCGTCCTGACCACGCTCAAGCGGTGGCAGCTTTTGCCCTGGACGTGCTGGCTACCTTACAGGCGGATGAAAACACCCAACGACTGTTGCGGGTACGGATCGGTATGCACAGCGGACCAGTAGTGGCGGGGGTCATCGGCACCAAAAAGTTCATCTACGACCTGTGGGGGGATACGGTGAACACCGCCAGCCGCATGCAAATGGTGGGCCACCCCAACACCATTCAGGTCTCGGAAGCCACCTATCATCTGCTCAAGGCGGAATTTGTCCTCCAGGAACGGGGGGTCATTCCGGTCAAGGGCAAGGGCGAAATGCGGGTGTACTACCTACTGGGCCGCCGTTAGAGCCGTTGCTACTGCTTTTGCAATTCCTCCAGGACCGCTGCTGGGGGCATGGGCAGCCGCTGCACCGGGAATCCCTTGGCTCCAGGGTCCGGCGGGCACTGGGCCAGGTTGATCACCGGACGAAACCCCTGTTGCACAAATACCTTGTAGTTATTGACCAACTCCTAGGAACCCTGGAAATGCAACTCTAATTGCAGGCCCGGCTGTTGTTGCTCAAAGTGGGGTTGCCAAGCTTCCAGCACCTGCCGCAGTTCCGTTCCTACCACCACCACTTGCGGGATACCCCCGGCAGCGGCGCCCAGGTCAACACTACCCCTGCCACCAATATCCCCAGGGATAGAAGGGTTCGGCGCCGCAGATGCTTTGGTTTCACCGCAGGAGGGGGTATAGCCGGTCACCGTTTCCCTACCCCCAGTGTAGTGAGCGTTTGGGCCAGGGAATGACCTCGTCCCGGTCCACCTCCCGCGCCACCCGCACCAGCAGACCCGCCAGGAGAAAACTGGCCAACAGGGAGTTCCCCCCGTAGCTAAAAAACGGCAAGGGTAACCCCGTAGTGGGCAACACCCCCGTCGCCACGCCGATATTCAACAACGACTGCCCCACCAGCAAGACCGTTGCCCCCAGGGCCACCAAACGCAGGGCCGGTTGCGTTTCTGTCGCCAGGGCCACTCGCAGCCCCCACCCCCCGTACACCAGCAAAAACGCCAAAAACAGCAACCCCCCAATCAACCCGAATTCCTCAGCAAAGACTGCGAAGATAAAATCCGTGTGCTGGATGGGCAAGAAAAACCATTTCTGTTGGGACAGGCCCAGCCCCGTGCCCCACAGGCCCCCCGACCCCACCGCCAGTAAACTCTGCACCAGTTGATATCCATGCCCCAGGGGGTCGGCCCAGGGATTGAGAAAAGATACCACCCGTTGCCGTTGGTAGTCTTTAAGCATCAGGCTGATCCCGGCCAGGAGCACGCCCGTGACCGCCGTAGTTCCCAGATAAAACCAGGGCAACCCCGCCACCAGCGCCAGCACCCACAGGGTCATCCCCGTCAGCCCCGCCATGCTCAGGTTCGGTTGCAGCAAAATCATGCCCACCACCAGGGCAAACACCCCCAGCCAACACAACCGTGCCATCGGGGAAACGTGGAACCAATTGCCAAAGAGCCGACTGCTTTGCAGGATGAGAAAGGGTTTCACCAGTTCCGACGGCTGCACCAGCAACGGCCCCAGCGCCAGCCAGCGACTCGCTTCGTTCACCTCCGTGCCATGGGATAGCGTCAACCCCATCAGCACCGTACACACCAACAACCCCGGTCCGGCCATCCGCCACCACCATTTCAGCGGCAGCCGCAACACCGCACTGTAGCCCAAGACCCCCAATATTGCCCAGGCCAACTGCCGCTTGATGTAATAAAATCCATCCCCGTGGTCGGCCAAACTCATAGGCAAGGATGCCGAAAATAGCACCACCAAGCCCACCCCCAGCCACAGAAACGTTAGTCGTTGCAACCAGCGGGCCGCCGCCGACCAGGACAATACCTCTGGGTCCGCAAAGGGCAACAACCAGCGCCGGAGACTATTGATTACCATGAGCTTGACTGGAACTACAAAATCAATATACATTACGATAGATGGGTACTCAGATGGCCAAGCGCTAGGGCTGTCAGCTAAAACTCAGCGTTTCTCAAGATTGCCGCTCCTTTGAATTTGCAGTAGGTAACTCATGGGTTTAACCGATTGTCATTTGCGTTTGCGGGTGTTGTTTTTTGGGGGTGGTTTGCTATGGTCTGTCGGTGTCCATCCCGTCTGGGCGCAGCCAATTCAGCCCCATGGGTTTGTGAAGTACCACAGTGAGGAACGGGGACAGGACGGCCATACCAGTCTAGGGGTACGTATTCCCTTGACTCGGGAAACGGCCTCCTTTTTCTTCCTGGAACCCCACCTGAAAATCTTCGACAATGGCAGCCTCGGTTCATCGGTCATTGTGGGTTGGCGTACCCTTAGGCGCAAAGACCTCTTCGGCACCTTTATCGGCTACGACAACCGTGATGTCCTAGGCCGCGTCTTCCACCAACTCAGCGTCGGCGCCGAGTACAAACGGGAGCGCTTTGGGGCCTATGTCACCGGCTTTTTACCCATCGGGCGGCGGCAGGCAGATGCTGGCTTAGGCACAGTACTCGATGCCAACTTCTTCGATGGCCCTTTTTACGTGTTTGAGCGCCGGGAACGTCGTTTTAATAGCACGATGGCCGGTTGGGAAATCGCCGTAGATACCACCATTCCCGTAGGGCCAGATTATATGCGTCCACGCCTAGGGGTGTACTACTTGGAGTCCCCCTACACCAGTACAGTTGGGGTCAAGGGGGAAATACGCTACGACCATGCCTGGTTCAACCTCGGTTTGGGGGTGCAGCATGATAGGGTGTTTGATACGCGGGTATCGTTCCAAGTGGGGATCAACTTACCGGGTCATCCGCGCCAACCCCAGGCACCCACGCTTGCCCAGCGGCTATATGAGCCTGTGGAAAAACCTAGCACCATCATTGTGCAAAATGTCGCGGAGGGGATTACCGACATTTTGGCAATCAATCCCGACACCAACCAGCCGTATCAGTTTTACATCGTGACGGATAATCCGGCAGGTTTGCGGGGGACACCGATGGTATTCCCAGGGACACCAGCAGGTCTAACAGCTGCCTTGAGCAGTGCCGCCGGTGCTAGTGGGAATGGGGTGACCTATATTTATCAAAAAAATAGTGCTTTGGCGCCTTTAGTGGGTAGTTTTTCCGTCGGGGATGGGGTGAAGTTAGTATCGAGTTCGGCACCGGTGGCCAATTTCTTCAACCGAAGCTTGCCGTTTATTGCCCAGCGGGGAGTGGGTGGGCCGCCGGTGGATTTTGACAGTTTCTTGACGGTCAATGACGGTCAACCCTTACCCCAGATTCAGGGAAACATTCAACTGGTTGCGGGTGGGAATCGCCAGGCTGTTGTGGGCTTGGCAATTAACCCTAACAGCGCCAGCGCCGGGATAAGCGGTACCAACAACAGTAACCCGGTAATCCTTTCCAACAAGATTACCGACGCCCAGGATACGGGAATCGCATTAAAGAACGCCAGCAGCTCAATCGGCAGTTTCACCTTGTCTATCAAAAATCAGCTTGTCAAAGCCGGAGATATATTTGTTGTCAATAATCAGGTTGAAAAGACCACCAGTTCGCAGGATGCCAGGGGTATTTTGGTTACGGTTAAAAGCGGAAGCGTTACGGTTGCAGACAGTAGGATCAGTGATACAATCGCCCCAGATGCCCGGGGAATTCGCGTAGAAGCTATAGGTAATACAAACAGTATATCTATCCTGAATTCCCACGTACAGGGAACCACGGGTCAAACCAAAGCAGTTGGGATAGATGTGACAACTCAGGGTGGCGATGTTGCTACAGTTACCATCGGTGGCACGAATACGGTTAATGATACCAAAGCTACAGCAGGTGGCGCTCTCGGTGATGGGGCATCAGGGGTGGCCATTTCCACACAGGATACGATCCAGGTGGTGAATATTACCGGTAGCAATACTATCCAAAACACCCAAGCTGATTTTGATAAAGCTACAGCCCTGGGCTTGGCAGTAACGACTATCGCACCAGGTTCCACGATTGGTCAAGTCAATGTCAGCGCCAACAATACCATTAGCAATACAACTACTCTGGCTACTGTGGATGCAACTGCCGGTGGAATTGGTATTTTTACAACGGCAGATAATTCAACAATCGGCGTAGTAAATATCACGGGAAATAATACCATTTCTCAAACCAAGTCCGGCGACCAAGCAGGGGGGATTGGTGTCACAACTAATGGCGCTAATTCATCTATTGGTAGCGTGAGTATTACCGGTAATAATGTCATTACTGACACCCAAACTAGTGGATTTAGAGCTATTGGATTGGTTGTCGGTACAACAGGAGCAAATTCTAAGATTGCCAATGGTGGCGTTATCAATATCACTGGCAGCCATCAGATCGTCAATACAGAGGCGAATCCCCTCGGTAATTCGGTGGCCTTTGGCGCGGCAATTCTAACAAACTTTAATGCCAATAATGCCACCATTGCTCAGAACGGTACTATCAACATTGAAAATCTGGATATTCAAAATACTTCAGCCTTTAATGGGGCAGCGGGTTTAGGGATTGTGGCCAGCGCTACCGCCTCTAGTATTGCTAGCAGTGGGGTGATTAATGTTGGCAATATCAAAGTGAATAATGTCACTGCTGTGGTTGATAGTTCCGGTATTAGCATAGCCACGGGATTTCCAGGTTTCCTATTTACAAATCAGACTATTGGGGATATTCGTATTACGGGTCAGAACACAATTAGCAATATCCTGGCAACGGCCACTGCTGCCGGAATTAGTGTTCGAGTTCCCCCCAGCGCCCTCAACAGTACAGTGGGCAATATCACCATCGGCTCGGCCAACCCAACGGAAAGAACAAGTGTTCAGGATGTGCGGGCAACTGGCGTCCAGGGTAGAGCCTATGGGATTGAGGTACAGACGGGTATCGGTTCAACTTTTGGTGATGTGACTATACGGAATTCAGATGTCAGTACTAGTGGTCAGGTCAAGGGCACCCTGGCTGCTAGGGGTATTGTTGTGCAAGCCGGAATTACGCAATCTGGGCCAACGCCAGGCAATATGGGCAATGTGTCAATTACTGGTAATCAGGTGGGTAGTCCCATTTCTCCTGTCGAGGTAACGGCTACATCATTCCGTGATGCCATTGGTATATTGGTGCGTGCGGTCAACAATAACACAATTGGTGACTTAACTATACAGGGTAATACTGTCAATGGCGTTATCGCTAATGCGGGTTCACGGGCCCAGGGAATCGTTGCGAATGCTGTGGTCTCTAATTTGCCAGGTGGCAGTCCGCGCATTGGTACGGTTACCCCCGGTGCTCCAAGTGTTATTATTCGTGACAACAGCGTGACGGCCGGCAATGCTACTACGTTAACTACTGATGGCATTTTGCTGGGGACGGAATTGCTCTTTCCACAAGCGGGGCAAAATCCTGAGATTGGTCGGGCTTTGGTTGCCAACAATACGATCAACGTGCAGTCAGCCAATTTAGTAGGCCAAGCGGGAGCTACCGGTATCCGCATTTATAACGATAACCTGGCCATACCCAACCCCAATCACGTCAATGTGGATATTCTCAATAACACGATCAACTTTAGCGGCGGCAATTTTGCACCGACAGGTTCACCGAACGATGGTTCTTCTTCTGGTGTTTTTGTCCAGGCTAATACAGGTACAGCTACCCGGCCAGTTTGTGTACGGATTGCAGGTAATGCGTCAACCACTCCTAACGCCCTCAATACCCACTTCCGCTTTTTGCATGTGGCCGGCGGTGTCGCTCTCTTCAATGCCACGCCTAATCCGATTACCACTAACGCCCAGTTGGGGACGTTTCTAACTACAGGGGCTGGTAATACAGTGACTGGGGGTGCCAGTGCGGCCTTCAGCCATAACCCGACAATCCCGGCCATCAACTCGACGATTTGCCCTAACTACTGACCCAAGCCGTACTGGAAATGACTTTGCCTTGAGTTATAATGGGGGCATGGGGGTATATTAACCAAGATTTAACAAACGTAGGGGTAGGGTGATGGCCGGTAAAGGTACGGGCGTGCGGTCGTTGGCGGAGGCGATCCAGCGGTGTCAAGCGCTGGGGATGCGCTTAAGTCAGCAGCGGCGGGCAATTTTGGAGTTGTTGTGGCAAACGGGGGAGCATTTGTCGGCGCGGGAGATTTACCACCGGTTGAATGCCCAGGGCCAGGACATCGGCCACACGTCGGTGTATCAGAATCTGGATGCCCTGGCGTCCCAAGGGGTAATCGAGTGTATCGAGCGGGCAGATGGGCGTCTCTATGGCCGGATCAGCGAACCCCATAGCCATGTGCATTGCTTAGATACGCAGCGGATTCAGGATGTGTGGGTGGAGCTGCCGCCGGAGTTGATTGCTCAGGTGGAGCGGCAGACGGGCACGAAAATTACCCATTACCGGATTGACTTTTTTGGTTACCAGCACCCTAGTCCACCGGGCGAATCGGCCCCTGTAGCTCACCGCGCAGAAACTGGGTGAGATAGGGGTTGTCGCTGGTGTCCAGGTCGGCGGGGGTGCCTTCCCAGCGAATTTGACCGTCGTAGAGCAGTAAGATGCGGTCGGCGGCCCGGCGAATGGTGCTTTCTTGGTGGGTGACGACGACGTAGGTGGCGGCGTGCTGGACGGACTTTTGCAAATGGCGCATTAGGTCTTCGATGCGATGGGCGGCGATGGGGTCTAGGCCGGCGGTGGGTTCGTCATAAAGCAAAATGTCTAGATTGTCGTCGGGGGTGTCGGGGTCTGCGATGATCGCCCGAGCTAGGGCCACCCGCCGGCGCATGCCCCCCGAAAGTTCCGCCGGATAGCGGTCGCCGATGCCTTTGAGTCCAACGCGCTCTAAACTTTGCTCCACCAGTTCCTGGATGCGTTCTGGCGGTAGGCGACTGTGTTCGGTCAGCAAAAAACCTACGTTTTCGGCTACGGTGAGGGAGTCAAACAGGGCCGCTTCCTGAAATACCATGCCGATGCGGGCTGGGCTTTTTTCCCCTTCGGTGACCAGGACTTGGGGGTGGCCTTTGACCCAAACTTCTCCCGCATCGGGCACCATCAGTCCCGCCATGAGTCGTAGAGTTGTGGATTTGCCGGCCCCCGATGGTCCAATAATGGCCACCGCTTCCCCAGGATACACCGCCAAACTCACGCCGTTGAGGACAGGCCGGCTACCTAGGGTTTTGTGAACGTGGCGAAATTCGATGATGGGCTGGGCCATAGGGACGGAGGTCGCCTGTTTATCACTATATCTGCTGCCACGCCATGGGGGAGTCCTTCCCCGGCAAGGTTGCTGGGCTGGGAGATGGGTCACTACCCCTGGAAATCCCGCAACGAGCTGTTTGCCAGTTGGGGGCCATGGCGCAACTGACCTCCGGGTAGTACCATGCGCTGATTCGGCAGGGGCAGTTGGCACCCCAGGAACGCATAGAGTTGATTGCCGGCCTATTACACCCGATGTTCCCTAAAGGCGCCCTATTGCAGCTTTTGCCGTCCTTGACTCCAATGCCAGGACTGGATTACACAGTGAGCCGGAGTAGGACATGGTCATTGTCGAAGACGGGGTTGATCTGGAGTGCCACCCCAGCCCGCCGGCGATTCTCCTGGTGATCAAATGTATGCCCAGGCGGGGATTCCCACCCGTTGGCTGGTGAACTTACTGGACAACTAAGGTTGACAGCGAGCCGAAAACAGGGGGTTATCAGAAGCAGACGGTTTACACCCGTGACCAGACGGTGCCGTTTTTCGGTGCGGCTATCCCCTGTGGGGCATTCCTGCTGTAGCCCCTTTGGACCTATCCTAGAGAATTACTGGCTTTTTTTAACTCCCCATGGCTCTTGTCACCCGCATCGGTTCCCGCCAGAGTCAACTGGCCCTGATTCAGACCCACTGGGTGCGCGACGAATTGCAAAAGCATTACCCGGACCGGGAGTTTCCCATCATCACCATGACCACCCAGGGGGACAAAATTTTGGATGTGGCCCTGGCCAAGATTGGGGACAAGGGACTGTTCACCAAAGAGCTGGAGCAGGCGCTGCTGCGACAGGAAGTGGATTTGGCGGTGCATTCGCTGAAGGATTTGCCGACGCGTATGCCGGAGGGTCTGGTGTTGGGGGCTATTACCCAACGGGAAGAACCCCGGGATGCCCTGGTGCTCCATCCCCGCTGGCAGAGGGCACGGCTGGCGGACTTACCGGCGGGTACGGTTATCGGCACGTCGTCCCTGCGGCGGTTGGCCCAGTTGCGCCACCGGTTTCCCCATCTTACCTTCCGGGACATTCGCGGCAATTTGAATACGCGCCTGCAAAAGCTGGACCGGGGGGACTACGATGGGCTGATTCTGGCGGTGGCGGGTTTGCGGCGGCTGGGGTGGGCCGACCGGATTAGCGAGGTGTTGGAGCCGGAGATTTCCCTGTATGCCGTCGGGCAGGGGGCGTTGGGGGTGCAATGCCGGGCGGCAGATGAATCGGTGCGGGAGCTTTTGCAGGTGGTGCATCACCAGGAGACGGCGCTGCGCTGTTGGGCGGAACGGGCCTTTTTGCGCCAGTTGGAGGGAGGTTGCCAGGTGCCGATTGGGGTGCATTCACAACTCGAGGGGGAGATGTTGACCCTGAGCGGTGTGGTGCTCAGTTTGGACGGGCAACAGCGGGTGGCGGGTACGCAAACGGCGCGGGTGACCAACGAAACGGAGGCAGCAGTCCTAGGGGAGGCCCTGGCCCAATCCCTGCGACAACAGGGGGCGGAGGCCATTCTCCAGGCTATTTTTGCGACGGTAGGGCGGGGCTGAGGCTTGCCAGGGGGGCCACCGGGTCGCTAGAGTCATCAGGGGGGGGGGTGACGTAGGACGCAAGGAGCAGCAGCGATGGTGGCAGTGGCAGTATTGGCGGCGGGCAAAGGGACGCGGATGAAGTCGAGCATTCCCAAGGTGCTGCACCCGCTGGCGGGGAAACCGATGGTGGAGCGGGTACTCCAGAGCACCCAGGCGCTGCCGGTGGAGCGGTTACTGGTGGTGGTGGGCCATGGCGCGGACCGGGTGCGTCAGGTCTTGGCCCATTGGCCCCGGGTGGAATTCGTGGAGCAATCGCCGCTGCTGGGAACGGGGCATGCGGTGCAGCAGTTGGTGCCTTACCTGGAGAACTACACCGGTGATTTGTTGGTGCTCAACGGCGATGTGCCCCTGATTCGCCCGGAAACGCTCCTGCAGTTGTGGGAAACCCATCGCCAGGGACAGTACGCGGTGACGTTGCTGACGGCCCTGTTGATGGACCCCACGGGCTACGGGCGGGTGATTTGCGATGGGCAGATGCACGTGAGCGCTATCATTGAGGACCGGGATTGTACACCGGCGCAACGGCAAAACCAGCGCGTCAATGCGGGCATTTACTGTTTCCGCTGGCCCCAGTTGCGGGAAGTCCTGCCCCGTTTGACCCCCAACAATCAACAGCAGGAGTACTACCTGACCGACACCATTCAGTGGCTCAAACCGGCGCGGGCGGTGGACATTCCTGACAGCACGGAAATCCTGGGCATCAACGACCGGCAGCAACTGGCGACGGCCACCCAACTGTTCTACGCCCGCCTGCGGGAGTCTTGGCTGCACCGGGGGGTGACCATGATTGACCCGGATAGCGTCACGATTGAGGATGAGGTGGAACTGGCGCCGGATGTGGTGATCGAACCCCAAACCCATCTGCGGGGGCGTACGGTCATCGGTACGGGCAGTCACATCGGCCCCGGCTGCTGGCTGGAAAACAGCACCATCGGGGAAAACGTGCGCATTCTCTACTCGGTGGTGGCCAATAGCGTTATTGGCGCGGGGTGCCAGGTGGGACCCTTTGCCCATGTGCGCGACCAGACCCAGGTGGCGGAAAACTGCCGGGTGGGCAATTTTGTGGAGATGAAAAAAACCCAGATGGGGCCGGGTAGTCGGGCGGCTCACCTGAGTTATTTGGGGGATGCCCAAATCGGTGCCCGGGTGAATGTGGGGGCCGGCGCCATCACTGCCAATTTCGATGGGCGGGACAAGCACCCCACGGTGATCCAGGACAACTGCAAGCTGGGGGCCAACTGTGTGCTGGTGGCGCCGGTGACGTTGGGTGAAGGAGTAACGGTGGCGGCAGGGTCGGTGGTGACGGAGGATGTACCCCCCGATGCCTTGGTCATTGCCCGGGCGCGCCAGGTGGTCAAACCCGGTTGGCGACCCCCCTACCTGCGCAACCATGACGCCACTTCCTGAGGGACGGCTGTATCTGGTGGCTACCCCCATCGGCCATTTGGAGGACATCACCCTACGGGCGCTGCGGGTGCTGAAAGAAGTGCACCTGATCGCCGCCGAGGACACCCGCCACACAGGGAAATTGCTCCATCACTATGGCATCACGACGCCCCAGGTGAGCTATCACCAGCACAATTGGCGCCAGCGTCTGGGGGAACTGCTCCAGCGGTTGCAGGCCGGGGAACAGATTGCCCTGGTGAGTGATGCGGGGACGCCGGGCATCAGTGACCCGGGCCAAGAACTGGTCCAAGCCTGCCTTGCCCAAGGGATTCCCGTAACGCCCGTTCCCGGGTGTAATGCCGCCATCACCGCCCTGGTGGCCAGTGGCTTGCCCACCACTCCCTTTCTGTTTCTGGGGTTTTTGCCCCCTAGGGAGACGGCGCGGCGCCAGGTGCTCCAGCGGGTCAAGGTGGTGGCAGCCACGCTCATTTGCTATGAGGCACCCCATCGGCTGGTCGCCAGTCTAACTACCATGACGGAGGTGCTGGGGGACCGGCGGTGTGTGGTGGCCCGGGAGTTGACCAAAGTCCACGAAGAATTTTGGCGAGGAACCTTGTCGGCAGCGGCGCGGCACTATGTCGAACATCCCCCCAAGGGGGAAATCACCCTGGTGGTAGCGGGCGCCGAACCAAACCCGGACATTCCCCTGGCCCAGGTGCAGTCGGAGGTGGAGCGGTTGGTGGCCCAGGGGTTAGGTTGTCGGGAAATTGCCCAGCAGTTGGCCGCCCAGACCGGTTGGCCCCGCCGGACCTTGTACCAATTGGCGCTGCAGTGCCACCGGCAGGGGAGTTGACGCCAGGGGTCGTTCCTGCTATCTATGAAGCACGGCGCCGCTACCCCCGCCCATGTTAATCGTCAAAGCCTGGTATTTGGACTACCCCCTACTGCCGGAGGATGTGGAACAGCGCCCCCCAACGTTGCGGTTGAGCAAAAAAAGTTTACTGAAACGGGCCTTTCGGGGTTTTTTTGTGGATGATGCCCAGGAAGTGCAACAGGCAGCGTGGTTTCGCAGTTTCCTGGCCGGGGAAAAGGTGGAGTTTTACCTGGAGGGCAGCGGCACCTACACCCTGGCGAATATGGACCTGGTCAGCCGCGAGGTATACCTAGAGCGTTCCGAGCTGCCGCCGGCCTTTCCCCCCCTAATTTTCTTTTGCGACCAAACGGACCTACCCGATAGCAGCGCCCAAATTGGCCACGCCCTACACCAGACCATCCACAAGTTGCAAACCCAGCACATCCTACGGGGAAAAATCCGCCTTGAACGCCCGGCCCGCCTACCCGATGGCACCGTGCGTCTGGATACGGATGTGCGGCGGTTGATTCGCCAGTCCCTGGTGGTGATTGCTGATACAACCCCGATTATCACCGTCAACGGCAAGGGGTTTCCCAGTCCCGAGGTGTGCCTGGGGGTAGGCTATGCCCTGATGACCAAAAAGCCTTACCAAATCAAGCTGGTGCAATGGCCGTCCCCGGAACCGGTCCGCTTTCCCTTTAGCATCAGCGATGAACTCCGCCTACTGCCCCGCAACGCCGCGGAATTGGCCCGGCAACTGGAACAGGCATTGACCGAGGTGTGCAAACGCTTTCGCCTGCTGTGAGGAGGGATGGGAATGACTGTGCGCTTTGTGCCGGTGGTGCTGGCGGGGGGTAAAGGGGAACGGTTCTGGCCCCTGAGTCGCTTCAACCGACCCAAACAGTTTCTTTCCTTAGATGGCAGTGGCCGCACCCTGCTCCAAAACACCGTGGCCCGCTTGCCCGCCGGGGAGGTCTGGGTGGTGACCCGCGCCGACTTGGTTCCCCTAGTGCACGAACAACTCCCCGAGCTACCCCGCGACCGAATTTTAGGGGAGCCAGAACCCCGAGATACAGCGCCGGCGGTGGCCTGGGTCACATGGGAATTGCAGCGGCGCTATGGCCCGGAAACCGTGGTGGGCATTTTCCCGGCGGACCACTGGATTCCCGACACCCAGGCGTTTCAGCACACCTTGGCCCAGGCGATTGCTGTGGCTACCCAAACCCAGAGCATCGTGACCTTGGGGATCACTCCCACCCATCCGGCCACCGGCTATGGCTATATCCAGCGAGGGGAACCCGTGGCCGAAGGAGCTTACCGAGTGGTGCGCTTTACGGAAAAACCGGATGTAGCCCAGGCTGTGCAGTTTCTGGCCACCGGCGAATACCACTGGAACGGGGGCATGTTTATTTTTCCGGCGGGGGTGATGTGGCAGGAGCTGGAGCAGCACACGCCCCAAATTGCCGTACCCTTACAGGACCAGGGCCTAGCCGCCTACCCCACCTTGCCCAAAATCAGCATTGACTACGCCGTCATGGAGCACACCCAAAGGGCCGTCGTGGTGCCAGTGACCTTTGCCTGGGATGACCTGGGGGATTGGCGCAGTTTGGAACGATTACCCCAGCGTCCCCTACCGGTGCAACACGTGGATTGGCAGAGCCAAGGCGTCCAGGTCTACAGCACCGACCCCCAGGAACTGGTTGCCACCTTGGGCCTCCAGGACGTGGTGATCGTACGCCACGGCTCCGTCACCCTGGTGGTGGCCGCCGACCGCACCCAAGAGATCAAAAAACTGCTGACCCATCTGCAGGCCCAGGGCTACAGCGCCTACCTGTAAGACCTATTTGTTTTCCCGGCGCACGCTGGGGTCAATGCGGGGGGGTTCCCGGAAAAAGATGGCAAAAAAGATCACCCCCAGGGCACCCACCAGCAACACGGTGTAGGTCAATGCCTCCATAGCCACCTCCTGAGCTGCTGCTTCTATTCTAGGGGGGTGTGGTCATCTGTTGACGTACCCACCGCGTCTGCTGAAGGTAGGCAGTCAGCGCCGGCACGTCTTGACTTTCCACCAGGTGAATCACCGCTTGCAACTGGGCCTGGTACTGCCGGAGACCTTGGAGCAGGGCTTCCCGGTTGAATTGGGCCAGGCAGGCTCCCAGCTCCGGATTGCCTCCCCCGACCCGCGTGGTATCCCGCCAACCGGAACTGGCCAACCGTTGCGCCAGATGGGCCACCTGGGGGTCCGTTTCCTGGGCATAGGCCGCCAGCAGCGCTGCACTTACCCAGAGGGGCAGATGGGAAATCCAGGCCACCGCCCGGTCATGCAGGGTCGGGTCGCAGACCAGGACCTGGGCACCCAATTCCCTAACGAGGTCCTGCAACTGTTGCAACTGGTGGGCGTCGGTCCGGGGCGTGGGCGTAAGCACATAGGGGCGCTGGCGAAACAAACCCACCTGGGCCGCTGCCATGCCCTGATCGGCGGTTCCGGCCATGGGATGCCCACCGATGAATCCTGGCCATAGGGATGTCAGGGCTTGCACCAGGGGCGCTTTGACTGACCCCACATCGGTCAAAATGGTTTCAGGGTGCAGGTAGGACCGTAGGGCTTGGGTTACCGGCAGCATCTGGGACAGGGGCACGCACAGCACTACTACCTGACATCCCCGCACCAGGGATAAATCCGTAGCTCCTTGGTCAATCGCCCCCCGCTCCAAGGCCAGGGCCACCGTTTCGTCCTGTCGGCTGACCCCGATCACCTGATGGCCGGCCCGTCGCCAGTCCAAGGCCAAGGACCCACCGATGAGACCCAACCCGACAATGCCGATGCGCATGCCTTGGTCGCAGTAGGATGAACATAAATCACTCTAGCCCAATGTTGGAAGTCGAAGTCCACCGACGGTTGCGTTCCCTGTTGCAGACCCAATCGCTCCCTGCCTGGCCCCACCATTTGACCCTGGCCCGGTTGGTCACCCGTGCCTTACGCCTGGGTCCCAGTACAGTGCTGGAGGTAGGAGGATTGGCCGGGGTGCAGGGTTACTATCGCCTGGGCTATCTGGCTGCAGCTTTGTTGTGGCCGGGGACGGTGGTGGTGGTGGCCCCTTCCCCTATCCAACAGCGTTGTTTACAGGTGGACTTACCCCGGTTGCGCACCTGGTTAGGGACGGATAAACCCCTGTATCGTTACCCGGAAGTGCCAGAGGCAATAGACGGTGCCCTGGTGTTGGTCACGCCGGATCACTGGTTAAAGTTATTGCTGGCCCAAAGTTCCCCCTGGCCGGACTGGCCGACGATTGTGGACGGCTTAGACGATCTCGAAAGCTGGGCGGAGGCGGTGTTCACCCATCATTTGCCCCCTGACGGCTGGGATGCGTTGGTGTGGGCGCAACCCCACCAGGCGGAAGCCATCCGGGAAACCCAACTGGCCCTGACCCAATCCCTGCTGAGCCATCCCCCCAACCCCTACGAGCAGTGGTTACTCAACGAGACCGAACGCGGCTGGCTAGAGGCGGTCTGGCCCTGTAACCACTGGGACTGGGTGCGTTGGGTGACCCTGGAGCGGTCCTTGGAGCGGTTCACCTGCCACTGTTCACCCCTGTGGCCGCTGCGGGAGTTGTTGCCCTACTGGCCCCGCCGACCGTGGGTGGGTTTGGGAATGGCCTTGAGCAGCATCACCCTACCCCCGGTGACCCGCTGCCGGTTTGCGCCCCATCCCCGGGATGAAGTCCTACACCTGTACGCGCCAGGACACTTGCCGCCCCCCAACCATCCCCAGTTCTACAGCGCCCTGCGGCAAGAGTTGTATCGTCTCCTGCCCCATGTCAGCGGTCTGGTGGTGATTGTCGTGGACGAGCAACCCCTGCAAACCCAACTGGCTGTGACCCTGGCGGCCGAATTTGGCTCCCGGGTGCAACGGGAACGCACGGCCTTGGAGGAAAACGGCCTTCTTATCAGCGGCTGGCAGTTTTGGCAAACCCACCAGGAGCGCCTGCCCACCCCCAGCCTGCTGGTTATTCCCTTACTGCCCATTCCCTCGCGGGAGCAACCCCTGGTGGCAGCTCGGTTAGAGGCCCTGCGGCGCCAAGGACGGGATTGGTTTCGGGAATATTTGCTGCCCCAGACGCTGGATCGTCTCCAACGGGCGGTGGCCCCAGTGCGGGGGGGACGGGTGGCCCTGCTGGACAGTCGCGTGTGCCATCGCAGCTACGGCGCCCACATCCTACAAGCCCTGGAACCCGTCATTCGCCACTCGCGCTTGGCTCCCTTTTTGGGGATCGACCAGGGCGGCAACAGCCAAGTTGACTGGAGCAACCCCTAACCCGGCCATGCTGCAAATCTTTGCCTAACCCATAACAAAAGTTAAAAACACCTACATTTTCTAACGAAATAGTTGGCCAGTTGCCCGGGCGCTCTAAGCTGAAGCCTATCGGCGTGTGCGGTGGGAGAACAGGGCATGAAATTAGCCTATTGGATGTATGCCGGACCGGCCCATATCGGCACCTTGCGGATTGCCAGCTCCTTTCAGCGGGTCCATGCCGTTATGCATGCGCCCTTGGGGGATGACTATTTCAATGTCATGCGTTCCATGCTCGAGCGCGAACGCCACTTTACGCCCGTGACGGCCAGTATTGTGGACCGCCATGTTTTAGCCCAGGGATCCCAGGAAAAAGTGGTGGAAAATATCCTTCGCAAAGATAGCCAAGACCATCCCGATTTAATCATCCTTACCCCCACGTGCACCTCCAGCATTTTGCAGGAAGATTTGCAGAACTTTGTGGAGCGGGCCAGGGAACAAACCCACTGTGACGTCCTGCTGGCCGATGTCAACCACTACCGGGTCAATGAATTGCAGGCGGCGGACATCACCCTGGCTCAGGTGGTGCGTTTTTATATCGAAAAAGCCAGGCGACAGGGCTGTTTACCAACGGAAAAAACCCCTCATCCATCGGTCAATATCATTGGTTTAACGACCTTGGGGTTCCATCACCAGCACGACCGGCGCGAACTGATGAAACTGTTGCAGGATTTGGGCATCCAGGTCAATCTGATCCTGCCGTTGGGAGCTACGGTTCACGATATAGCGCGACTGCCCCAGGCCTGGTTCAACCTAGTGCCCTATCGGGAAGTGGGTTTACGCACGGCCCAGTACCTACAGGAGCAATTCGGCCTGCCCATGGTCACGACGACACCGATGGGGGTGCTAGGAACGGCCCAATGTATCCGCGATATGCAACGGGTCTTGAATGCCCAAGGATACCCCGCTGATTACGAAGCTTTTATAGACGAGCAAACCCGTTGGCAATCCCAGGCGGCCTGGTTTGCCCGTTCCATTGATTGCCAGAATTTAACGGGCAAAAAAGCGGTGGTTTTTGGCGATAATACCCACGCGGCGGCCATGACCCGCATCCTGGCCAAAGAAATGGGAATTCACGTCGTCTGGGCCGGAACCTACTGCACCGATGACGCGGATTGGTTTCGGGAACAAGTCACCGGTTGTTGCGATGGGGTGTTGGTCACCGAAGACCATACCCAGGTGGCGGATGCCATTGCCCAGGCGGAACCGGCGGCCATTTTTGGCACCCAGATGGAACGCCATATCGGCAAACGCTTGAACATTCCCTGTGGGGTGATTTCTGCGCCAGTGCATATCCAAAACTTCCCCTTGGGCTACCGCCCCTTTTTGGGCTATGAGGGAACCAATCAAATTGCCGATTTGGTCTATCACTCTTTCACATTGGGCATGGAGGACCATCTGCTGGAAATTTTCGGCGGCCACGATACCAAGGAAGTCATCACCAAAACCCTATCGGCCCCCACGGATTTGCACTGGAGCGAAGCCGCCCAAAAGGAACTGCAAAAAGTACCGGGTTTTGTGCGGGGGCGGGTCAAACGCAACACCGAGAAATTCGCCCGGGAACAGGGGATCAGCACGATTACCCTGGAAGTCCTGTACGCAGCCAAGGAGGCCCTGGGGGCTTAGGAGGCCAAGGTTTGGGTCTGGCAGCGGGGGCAAACGCCAAAAAATTCCAAGGTGTGGTAATAGACCTGGAAATGGTAGGTCTTTTGCAAAAACGCTTCCAGGTCCTCCAGGGGGCAGTCCCCTAGGGCGATGGAACTGTGACAGTGCAGACAGGTTAGGTGATGGCGGTCGTGGAGCCGGGCGCTATAGACGGCTTCGCCATTGGGGAGCAACCGCATCTGCACCGCCCCCCTTTTTTTGAGCACCTCCAACGCCCGATAAACCGTGGCCAACCCCACCCCCTGGCGCAGTTGTTTGAGTCGGAGATAAATCCCCTGGGCCGATAGGGCTTGCCCTTCCGTTTGCAACAGGGCCAGGATGCGTTGCTGACTAGGGGTCAGGGGAGCGGTGGTCATCGAACCAGCGTCCTAGCAGAGTTTGAGAGCGGTTACCGGCACCTCTTCCCAGGAGTGCACCGCTCGCAACCGCGCTTGCCACCCCTTCGCTCGTTGGTCCGGCGTCAGATTTTGCTGGAAATTGACATGGCACTGCCAGGCGACCGTCTCATCACAGGTGGCCAAACAGGCATGGATCAAACCGCCCGGGTCCACTTGCTCATTCACCCAAATCACCATCGACCGGTCCTCCCTCGCGCCTACCCCCATTTTACCCCTAGGCCACGTCCCGCAAAAAGTTCGCCAGCAGCGCATGGCCCGCCGTCGTCAGGATACTTTCCGGGTGAAACTGTACCCCCTGCAAGGTGGGATAGGCCCGGTGGCGCACCCCCATAATGGTGCCATCATCCGTCCAGGCGGTAATTTCCAACACCTCCGGGCAGGACTCCCGCTCAATCACCAGGCTGTGGTAGCGGGTGGCGGTAAAGGGCTGGGGCAATCCCTGGAAAACCCCCACCCCTTGGTGATAGATCTCCGAAGTTTTGCCATGCATGAGGGTTGGCGCCCCCACAATCCGCCCCCCAAACACCTGCCCAATGCTCTGGTGCCCCAGACACACCCCCAGGATGGGCAAAGTAGGGGCCAATTCCCGGATCAAGGCCATGGAAATCCCCGCCTCTTCCGGACGCCCCGGACCCGGTGAAATCACCACCCCCTGGGGGCGCAGTTGGTCAACCTGCTCCAGCGTAATTTGGTCATTGCGGAACACTTGCACCTCCGCCCCCAGTTCCGCCAGGTACTGCACCAGGTTGTAGGTAAAACTGTCGTAGTTGTCAATGACCAAAATTCGTGGTCCAACCACCGCGTGAAAGCAGGATACATCCATCTATTGCTGTTTATTGTATGCCATCTCGAGGCCGGCGGGACAGGCCATGCCGATGCGTCTCCCCTTAAAACCCACTGCAACCGCCGGCCACAGCCCCGGGAAAACGTCGCTTTCCAAGTGCTCTAGCTATGCGGCCTGAAACGGCGATCCGGCGTCCGTCAACTAGGTATTCTCGTACCCCCTTGGGGCCTATGCTTGTTTCGTTACCGTGCGGGGTCAATAGCTCCACCGCCGGCGGCAATTTCCACCACTGAGACATCATCGGCGTCCAGGATGGCCTGGCTGGAGTGGCGGTAGCGCAGCAATTTCTCCTATAGACCCCCATTCTAGCTCCCCCTTTGCCGGTGCCACCAGTGCCAACAGGCCTGGGCAATGGCCCAATCTTCCTCCGCTGCAATTACCAAAATCCGCACCGGTGAATCAGGGGTGGCAATATCCCGGTCGCCCTCCGAAAGTTGATTTTTTTCCGGGTCGCAGTACACCCCCCAGTGGGCCAGTTTTTGACAGAGTTCCGCCCGCACCGGCGCCGCATTTTCCCCCACTCCACCGGTAAAAATTAGGGCGTCGCACCCCTCCAAATTCGCCCACATCGCCCCTACCGCCTGAGCCAGCCGGTGCAGGTACACCTCAAACGCCAGGGTCGCTCCCGGATGGCCCTGCGCCCGGGCCGCCAAAATCTGCCGCATATCCCCCGCCAGTTGGGAAACCCCCTTCAACCCGGATTCTTGATGGAGCAGGTGATCGATTTGGTCAGCGGTCAGCCCCTCCCGGCGTAACCAGTGCAACAGAATCCCCGGGTCAATCGAGCCGGAGCGCGTCCCCATCATCAGACCCTCCAGGGGCGTAAATCCCATCGTCGTATCCACACTTTGACCGCCGCGAATCGCACACAAGGAGGCCCCATTCCCCAGGTGACAACAAATCAGCCGGAGTTCAGCCAGGGGCCGGTGCAGCAACTGAGCAGCCCGCTGGGCGCAGTACTGGTGATTAATCCCATGAAACCCGTAGCGCCGGATGCCCTTTTCGTACCAGGCGTAGGGAATGGGATACACCTGGGCCGCCAGGGGCAAGCTCTGGTGAAACGCCGTGTCGAAAACGGCAATCTGCGGAGCGTGGGGCAACAGGGTTGCTAACACCTCAATCCCCTCTAGGTGGGCGGGATGGTGACCGGGCGCCAGGGGAATCAAATCCTGAATATCCTGCTTGACCGTCGGGGTAATCAGGGTCGGCACGGCGTACTTGGACCCCCCATGCACAATCCGGTGCCCCGCCAGAGTGACTTGTTGAAAATTTTCTAAAATTTGCCCGGGGGCAGACACCAGGGTATGCAGTACTTTGTGCATCACCTCTAGGCGGGAGGTCAGGGGAATTTCTTGGGTTAGAACCCGATTTGGCAACTTAATTTTAATGGCGGCTTGACCGGGGATTTTATGCCAATCCACATGGGCTTGCCAGCGGGGCGCGGGAGGCTGTTCGGGTAAGGTTGATAGCGGCAGTTGATATAGGCAACTTTTTTGACTGCTGGAACCGGCGTTTAAGACGAGGATAAACAGGTCATCCATTGATTTAGCCCCCTCACGCCTGCGTCTTGCCCCCAGTCTAACAGGGGATGTCAAGGGGTTGGCCGGGACAGGGTTTGCTTTTACAATCAAGGCGTCTGTCCCCAAAAACGCCATGAAATCGCTCCTTACCATCATCGCCTGGACGGCAATGCTGCTGGTAACCTCCCCTGTCCGTGCCCAGGAGGGGGGATTACCCCTGGACACCCACGACCCTAGCAACTTTGTCCTGCCGGCGCGGCCGCTCCCCCGCCATCTTAGCCCGTTTCAACTGCGCACCATGAAGGGGCAATTGGGGGAACTGGTGGAGCGGGTACGCGCTTTGGTCATCACCGCCCAGATGCACAATCAGAAAACCCAGGTAGCGGGGGCTATCCAAGCCCTACAGTTTGCCGAAGCGGTGCTGGGTCAATTAGAGGGATGGATGGCCCAAGGTAATACGGAACTAGCTCGCCAGCAGTGGCTCCAGGCCCAGGACCTGCTCTGGCAGAACTATCCGGCGTTGGTGTCCCCGGCTAAACCGGAGGTGCGGGCCATGTGGCTGGACCGGGGAGCGATCGTGCAAGCAGGGTCGGCAGCGGGCCTGGCGCGGCTGTTTGACCGGATGCGGGCCGCCGGGGTTAATTTGGTGTTTTTGGAAACGGTGAACGCTGGGTATCCCATTTATCCCAGTCGGGTGGCCCCCCAGCAAAATCCCTTGACCCGGGGGTGGGACCCGCTGGCGGCAGCCGTGAGCCTGGCCAAAGAGCGGCAGATGGAGTTGCACGCCTGGGTCTGGGTGTTGGCCGTGGGCAATCAACGCCACAACCAGCTGGTGGGTCAACCCTGGAACTACTTGGGGCCGGTGCTGAGTGTTTATCCCGAGTGGGCGAATTTGGACAACCGGGGCCAACCCATTCCCCCCCGGCAGGACAAACCATTTCTCGACCCGGCCCATCCCCAGGCGCGGGAGTACCTGTTCCGGCTGTTCGAGGAAATCGTCACCCGTTATGACGTGGACGGGTTGCACCTGGACTACATCCGCTATCCGCTTCAAAGTGGCGGGGTGCATTACGGCTACGGTCTGGCCTCGCAGCGAGCTTACCAGGAGCGTACCGGCATAGACCCCGTGACCCTATCGCCCGGCCATCCCCAGTGGCAGGACTGGACGAATTGGCGCACCCAGCAGGTCACGGACTTGGTCACCACCTTAAATCAACGGCTGAAGCAAAAGCGTCCGGATTTGTTGCTGTCGGCGGCAGTGTTTGCCTATAGCCGGCCCTCCCGGTTGTACCGCTTGCAGCAGGACTGGGAGACCTGGGCCGTGACCGGGGCGGTGGACATGGTGGTGTTGATGTCCTACGCCGAAGATAGCCGGGGGTTACAAGACCTGCTTAAACCGGCCCGGCCCCTTACAGCACCTGTGCTGTTCTTGCCAGGAATTTCCCTGATGCGGACGACCCCGACGGCTGTACTCGACCAGGTGCAAACGGCCCGGCACAGCGGTTTGGGACCCGGTTATGCCCTGTTTGCCATGTCCCATTTCCGCGAGTCGCTGCAACCCCTAATCCAGCAGCCCATGGTCCCGGTGCCCCACCGCCAACCCTTCCAAACCCTGCTCCAGCGCTATCAGGCCCAACGGGAAGAGTGGTTATTTCTGGTGCAGCAGGGGCAACTGCAAATTCCCGACTGGCGGGTTTTGCAGGAGGTGGCCACGGCCCTAACCCAATTGGCCCAGCAGCCGACGGCATCCCACTGGCAGGTCGCCCAGGCAGCCCTTCAGGCCTTGGACCGGGATTTCGATCACTGGCGGGGGGTGCAACCCTGGCAAATCCAAACCTGGCGGGCGCGGTTGAAAAGCCTGACGAATTTACTGTTGTACGGGGCGCGGGTACAGTTGGGGCAACCGGCCAGCGCCCTCAGCCAACCCTTGCCGCCGTTGGGACGACCCACCCCTTGGATCCGGATTTCTGAACAGCCATGAGTGCTTTAACCGTCGGTCAGCCAGCTCCTGATTTTTGCCTAGTCAGCGGCGACGGTCAGACAGTGACGCTGGCGCAATTTCGCGGCCAGTGGGTGGTGCTGTACTTTTACCCGCGCGACCACACCCCCGGTTGCACCAAAGAAGCCTGTGGGTTTCGGGACCGGTATCCGGCCCTGCAGCAGGCCCAAGCAGTGGTCATCGGCATCAGCACCGACCCACCGGAAAGCCACGCCAAATTCAGTCGGAAATACAACCTACCGTTTTTATTGCTTTCTGACCCGGATGGGCAAGTCGCGCGCGCCTATGGCAGTTACGGTTCCAAAAAATTCATGGGCCGGACCTACGAGGGTGTGCTGCGGCATACCTTTCTCATTGATCCCCAGGGGCAAATTGCCCACATCTACCGGCAGGTAAAACCGGAAACCCACGCCCAGCAGGTCTTGCAGGACCTCGCGCGTTTACAACATCCCGAGACCGGCAACTAAAAACTTTCCCAGCCGACGCCGGGAGATGTTAAAAATAATGTGAAGACTTTTGGCGTAATTGGCCAGTTTAGGAGGAGACTATGGCACTGGTTCCCATGCGTTTGTTGCTCGACCACGCTGCGGAGCACGATTACGGAATTCCGGCATTTAACGTCAACAACATGGAGCAGATTCAGGCCATTATGCAGGCGGCCCACGAAACCGACAGCCCAGTGATCTTGCAGGCTTCGCGGGGGGCGCGCAAGTACGCCGGGGAAAATTTCCTGCGGCACCTGGTCCTGGCGGCGGTGGAAACCTATCCCCACATTCCGGTGGCCATGCATCAGGACCATGGCAACAGCCCAGCAACCTGTTATTCGGCGATTCGCCTGGGCTTTACCAGCGTGATGATGGACGGCTCGCTACTGGAGGATGCCAAGACCCCGGCCAGCTATGAATACAACGTGGCGGTGACGGCGGAAGTGGTGAAGGTAGCCCATGCGGTCGGCGTGAGCGTGGAAGGGGAGCTGGGGTGCCTAGGTTCCCTGGAGACCGGCATGGGGGACAAGGAGGATGGCCACGGGGCCGAAGGGGTGCTCTCCCACGACCAACTGCTCACCGACCCGGACCAGGCGGTGGATTTTGTGGAAAAGACCGACGTGGATGCGCTGGCGGTGGCCATTGGCACCAGTCACGGGGCCTACAAATTTAGCCGCAAGCCGGAAGGGGAAATCCTGCGCATGGACCGGATCGAAGAGTTGCACCGGCGTTTGCCCAACACTCACCTGGTGATGCACGGGTCCTCCTCGGTGCCCAAGGACCTGATTGACCTGATCAATGCCTACGGTGGGGCCATCCCGGAAACCTACGGCGTGCCGGTGGAAGAAATCCAGCGGGGCATCAAAAACGGGGTACGCAAAGTCAACATTGATACCGATAACCGCTTGGCGATTACGGCGGCGGTGCGGGAAGCCTTGGCCAAGGCCCCCAAAGAGTTCGACCCGCGCCACTTCCTGAAGCCCTCGATTGCCTACATGAAGCGGGTGTGCGCCGAGCGCTATCAACAGTTCTGGACGGCGGGTAACGCCAGCAAGATCAAGCAAATGTCCTGCGAGGAATACGCCGCCAAGTACGCCAAGGGTGAGTTGAAGGCCGCCACCCGCAAGCTGGTCACGGTGTAGCACCTGGCATAGGTGCCCAGTACCTGGCCCCTTTCCCCTGTGGAGAGGGGTCTTTTTCGGGGGTGATGGGTGACAAAGATTGTTACAAACCCGTTCCTGCCGGTGGGACGGGAGTGAGGGGCTAGGGCTGTCAGGTTTTCATTCAGGGCGCTGCATGAAGTGGAGGTGGGTTGGCAGAAATGACCATGGTGGAAGAGCAACTCGGCCAAATGGTGCAGACCGCGTTGTAGGAAGCTTTTCGGGAACGGGGATACCTGCTGCATATTCTGATGGCGGGTCGCACCCTGATCAACGCCACTTTTCAGGGGAATTTGGCAAAGACCAGCCAGGGATGACTGGTGACCCGGCACACCCGCGAAATCAACAAGCCTGATATTCCCCTGTCCATTGCGATCTGCGCGGCTTGGAAATGGCTGACTACCAGCAGACGCTCTAGCAGTTGCAAGGCTTGATCCGAGAGCGACGGCAGCGCTGGGACCCCAGGGGACACACTGCGCTTGGGTGTGCACCACCGAAGACAGTCGCCGTGTCGAACCGCCTGAGGAGCAGTTGGCGGCCCTACTGGCGCGGGAGCACATTCGGGTGATCGTGGTGATTACCACGGGCGGACCAGGGTTTTCGGGCTACAGGAGCTGCTGCCCCAGGCGGTTAACCTGTCCGGGTGCGGGCTAGGCGCGAAGGACTGGACGAAGGGATGGTGTTGCCTCGCGGGAGCTGGTGGAACTCACCATGCAGGTGGTGCCCCGGGGATGTCAACGGGCATTGGCGGCAGGCCAGCAGGTAGACCTGGAGCTGAAAAAAGCCAGTCCCATAGCATTGTCCGGGCGGCAGCCAGTAGTGCAGCAACAGTAGAGGCAAACCCTTTGCCGTTGTCGGATGCCTAATCGTGCCAAGCCGGTAGCGACGTTTGGGTTGCCCATGGAGCGGGGCTAGTGGGCAGTTTGGCGACCAAAGCAGGAGCACACTGGAAACAGCCTTCTGCAATTGATTCCGGGACTCGGTGGGGGTATCCATGCCGCGCCAGCAGCCACTCTCTTACATTGCGGCTCTGGAGCTGCTGTTTAGCCAGTATCAGAGAGAGCCACACCAACAGCCTTGGTCGGTGTAGCCACCAGGTCCACCAGATGCCGGTGCAGGGCCACCATCGCCAACGTATCATGTCGGCAGTAGTCCCGTAGCTCTTGCCAGGTTTGGGCTTGCAGGACAGGGTCGTCGCTGAGAATGGCCGCCTCCCAACGATACTTGGCGATGTCCCCCTGTTGGATAGCCAAGTCCTGGTAACTCAGTTCCGGCACCAGCACAGGTAGGATTTTTTTCAGGGAAGTAGAGCCGCCAAAGGCCGGGTGATGGTAGTGGTCCCGAAAAATCACCATCTGGTCCCACAGGCGGGCCACCATGCTGGTGAGTTGGGGAGCCAACTCCGGCAGCAGTTCGGCCAATTCCTGGAGCACGGATTTTTCGTAACCCTGGTTGTAAACAATGATGGAGCCGGTATCGCCAATGGCCTGCACCAGGGCGCGAGCTAGAGCGGGGCGGGGGTCATCGCGGTCGGTGTGCAAATAGTCGCAGTGGGTCAGGACGCCCTCGGCTGTCAAAATGTGGCAACTGAATTGAAAGGGCACGCGCTGGTAGGGCCGGGTGCGGGGGTAACGGGGAATGGCTGGATTGGTGGCCTCAAAGTCAAAAAAGCACAGGGGATAACGTAATTGGTTTAATAACTCCCGAATGCCGTCGTGGTTAATCCTAGGTTGTCCCCGCAAATACTGCTGCACAAAAGCCTGCTGAGACTCAGAAAGGGTACTCAGAATCTCCTCCGGCAATTGTTCAATCTGAAAAATGCCTTTGCTAATTAGGTCTAGGCGTTTTTGTCTATCCAGGCGGGGGATATCAAAAATGGACACTTTGGGCACATCGCGCCAGCAATAGGTTTTGAAACTGCAGGTGTAGGGCTGGTCGCAGTGGTCGCCAATCGGGTGGTCGGGTTCATTCTCTTGCTGCACAAGGGCCTGGAACTGGGCCAGCCGTTCAGGAATTTGTTGCACAAGAGCCTGCACCTCGGCTGTGACATCAACCTGGACAAATAAATTGCTCAAGTCGGGATAAAAACAGTCCTGACTGTTGAGGTGCATCACATATACTCGCTGTAGGGGAAGGCCATTTTGCTGGACTACATACCACTGGATGGCCAGGTCCTCCACATGCTCATTTTTGACTTTGGTGCTGGATTTGACCTCGATTATTTCCCAACCCCCCAGAGCGGTTTGTTGCAGCACATCGCATTTGACGACGATGTTCTCCCAGGCGAAGGTCGCTTCAAACAGACAGGTCACCCTTTGGGCGAGCAAGTGCTGGGTTTTTTGCTGGCATTGGGTGTTGCCAAAACCCGTGACTAACACACCCCCAGGGAAATACTGACGGGCCATGGCACCCACATCGGTTCCCTGTTGCCATTGCAGTTTTTGGCTATCGGAAATGGCAGCCTTTTCGGGGGCATGAACATCCAACCAGAGACATTTGGGGCACTGCAAACCCTTGATGTAGCGGGACTTGGTCAGCATGATGGTTAAAGGTCACCGGTAGAAATTCTTCCCTATTATGCCTGCCCTGATGGTGGTCGGTTGCACCTCCAACGCCGGCAAATCCCTGCTGGTAACGGCCTTGTGCGGATGGTTGGCTCAACAGGGTTATCGGGTGGCTCCCTTCAAGGGACAGAACATGGCTCTCAACGCCTACGTCACGGCCGATGGGGGAGAAATCGGCTACGCCCAAGCGGTGCAGGCCTGGGCCGCCGGCATTGAACCCACCACCGCCATGAACCCCATCCTGCTGAAGCCCCAGGGGGGGATGACCTCCCAGGTGATTATCCGGGGACAGGTGGCCGGTGTGACACGGGCGCAGGATTACTACCGGGATTACTTCCACCGGGGATGGCAGGCCATTACGGAGGCGTTGGCGCAGCTGCAGGCCCAGTACGACTACATCGTCTGTGAGGGGGCGGGGTCGCCGGCGGAAATCAACCTGAAGCACCGCGATTTGACCAATATGCGGGTGGCCCAGTATCTCCAAGCGAAAACCATCCTGGTGGGGGATATTCACCTGGGTGGTGTGTTTGCCCACTTAGTTGGCACCCTGGCGCTGCTGGCACCCCAGGAACGGGCGCTCATCAAGGGCCTGGTGATTAACAAGTTCCGGGGGGAGTTATCGCTGCTGGAGCCGGGGCTGGCCTGGCTAGAGCAAACGACGGGGATTCCGGTGCTGGGGGTGCTGCCCTGGTTGGATACTCTGTTGCCGGCGGAGGATTCCCTGAGCCTTTTTGCCCCCTGCCAACCCCAGGCGGAATTGACCATTGGCATCATTCGGTTGCCCCGCCTGAGCAATTTCACCGACTTTGACCCGCTACTACTGGAGCCAACGGTGCAGGTGAAGTACATCCATAAGCCCCAGGAGCTAGCCGGGTTGGATGCTGTCATCTTGCCGGGGAGCAAAACCACCCTTGCCGATGGGCAGTGGTTACACCAAACGGGCCTGGCCGAGCAACTCAAGGACTATCACCGGCAAGGGGGCTGGATATTGGGCATCTGTGGCGGGATGCAAATGCTGGGGCAAAGGGTGGAGGACCCCCTGGGGTTAGAAGGGCCGGCTTCTGTTTGTCTAGGGTTGAACTTGCTTCCTATCGTCACGGTGATGACCCCCCACAAAATCACCCGCCAACGCCAGGTCCAAGCGCAATATCCGGTGGCCGGTCTCCCGGTGCGGGGCTATGAGATCCATCAGGGGGTTACGCAGGTGCAGGGGGAGGTGCAGCCCCTGTTGAGCGACCCTGACCTGGGCTACGTGGATGCAACGGGCCGGGTGTGGGGTACTTATCTGCATGGGGTTTTGGACAACGGGGCCTGGCGGCGCACCTGGCTGAACCAATTGCGACAACAGCGGGGGTTAGCGCCCTTGCCCACTGCCGTCCCGGACTTTGCCCACCAGCGCGCTCAGCTGCTGCACACTCTGACCGAAACCGTGGCCGCCCATATCCCCTGGGGGCAATTGTTAAAGGATTCTGTATGAGGGCAGGGCCGATGTGGCTGTGTATGCCAGCAGAGATGACCGTTTGGGTCGCTGCGGCGGTATCCCTGGATCTGTGGCAAAATGTTAACGGTTTTGTCCCCGTGGATTTCTATGGAACAAGCGCTCTACCAGTATGCGTGGCTGATTCCGGTGCTGCCTTTGCTGGGGGCAACGGTGGTCGGTACGGGCTTGATCACCTTTGGGGAGTGGACCAGTCGGCTCAAACGGGTCAATGCGGCTTTTGTGCTTACCCTGATGGGGGTGGCCCTGGCCCATTCGGCGGCGTTGTTGTGGAGTCAAGCGCAAGGGCACGACCCCTACATCTGGCGTTTCACCTGGGCGGTGGCGGGGCCGTTTCACCTGGATATGGGGCTAGTGGTTGACCGGCTCAGCAGTCTGATGCTGGTGATTGTCACCACCGTCTCCCTGCTGGTGATGCTCTACAGCGATGGCTACATGGCCCACGACAAGGGATATTCCCGCTTTTTTGCCTACCTGAGTTTGTTTGGGGCTTCCATGCTGGGGTTGGTCCTGAGTCCCAACCTGGTGCAAATTTACGTGTTCTGGGAGCTGGTGGGGATGTGCTCCTACCTGCTGATCGGGTTCTGGTACGAGCGCATTGCGGCACGGGAGGCGGCCCAAAAGGCGTTTATCGTCAACCGGGTGGGGGATTTCGGCCTGCTGCTGGGGATTCTCGGGTTCTATTGGACGACGGGGGCGCTGGAGTTTGATGACCTGGCGGTGCGGGTTGGGGAGTTGCTCAAGGATGGATCACTCCCCCTGTGGGCGGCAACAGGTCTGGGAATTCTGGTGTTTCTAGGACCGGTGGCCAAGTCGGCTCAGGCGCCGCTGCATGTGTGGTTGCCGGATGCCATGGAGGGGCCTACGCCCATTTCCGCCCTGATTCACGCGGCAACGATGGTGGCGGCGGGGGTGTTCCTGCTGGCGCGCATGATGCCGGTGTATGTGTATTTGCCGGGGACGTTGCAGGTGGTGGCCTGGACGGGGGCGTTTACGGCTTTTTTGGGGGCTACGATTGCCCTGGTGCAAACGGATATCAAAAAGGGGTTGGCCTATTCCACCATTTCCCAGTTGGGCTATATGGTGATGGCGATGGGGGTGGCGGCACCGGTGGCGGGGATGTTCCACCTGATGACCCACGCCTATTTTAAGGCGATGTTGTTTTTGGGGTCGGGGTCGGTGATCCATGCCATGGAGGCGGTGGTGGGCCATGACCCGGAAAAGGCCCAGGATATGCGTTATATGGGGGGCTTGCGGAAATACATGCCCATTACGGCGGCCACGTTTTTGATTGGTACGTTGGCTATTTGTGGGATTCCGCCGTTTTCTGGGTTCTGGTCAAAAGATGAGATTTTGCAGGTGGTGTTTGCCGCTCACCCGGGGCTGTGGTTGGTGGGCTGGCTGACGGCGGGCATGACGGCGTTTTACATGTTTCGCATTTACCTGCTGACATTTGGGGGGGAGTTTCGCGGTTTGGCGTTTGGGCCGGGGGCGATGCAGGTGGCGGAGCTGACCCACGCGCAAACCCATGCCCCGGAACCCCACGAGTCTCCCTGGACGATGACCTTGCCGTTGGTGCTGCTGGCGATGCCGTCGGTGGCCGTTGGCTGGGTGGGCCTGCCCTTTGCCAATCACTTTGCCCGTTTCCTAGAAGGCGGCCATGGACTGGAGGAGGCCTTCGATTGGAGGGCGTTTTTGACGGTGGCGGGTTCGTCGGTGGGGGTGAGTTTGCTGGGCATAGCCCTAGCGGTGGCCACCTATGGCGGTAAGTACACGGGGGTGGAACCCCTGGCGGAGCGCTTCCCGAAACTGTATGAGTTTCTGGTGCACAAGTGGTACTGGGATGACCTGTACGAGCGGTATGTGGCGTTGCCGTTGCGTCGGCTGGCCCGCCAGGCCCTGGAGACGGATTACCGCATTATTGACGGGCTGGTGAACCTGACGGGGCTGGTGACGTTGGTGACGGGGGAGGTGCTCAAGTACGTCAATAACGGGCGGGTGCAGACCTATGCGCTGGTGATCCTGCTGGCGGTGTTGGGGCTGGCGGTGGTGTCGGGCTGGTTTTCCTAAGGGGGGTGTATGGTGACGGCTGGTTTTCCCTGGTTGACCACGATCATTCTCCTGCCGGTGGTGGCGGCCCTGGCGATCCCTTTTTTGCCGGATAAGGAAGGGCGAACGGTGCGCTGGTATGCCCTAGGGGTGGGGCTGTTGGATTTTGCTCTGATTAGTTATAGCTTTTGGCGGGGCTACGACCTGAATTCGCCGGATTTGCAACTGGTGGAGCGCTACCCCTGGCTGCCGCAAATCGGCCTGAACTGGTCGGTGGGGGTGGATGGGCTGTCCATGCCCTTGATTTTGCTCACTGGGTTTATTACCACCCTGGCGATCCTGGCGGCCTGGCCGGTGACGCTGAAGCCCCGGCTGTTTTATTTCCTGATGCTGGCGATGTACGGGGGGCAGATTGCCGTGTTCGCCGTGCAGGATATGCTGCTATTTTTCCTGGTCTGGGAGCTGGAGCTGATCCCCGTTTATTTGCTGCTGGCGATTTGGGGGGGGCACAAGCGGCAGTACGCGGCCAATAAGTTTATTGTCTATACGGCGGGGGGGTCCCTGTTTATTTTGGTGGCGGGGCTGGCGATGGCTTTTTACGGGGACCCCATTAGTTTTGAGATGCGGGATTTGGCCTTGAAGTCCTACCCCCTGGCGCTGCAGCTTTGGTGCTATGGGGCGTTTTTGATTGCCTATGCGGTGAAGTTGCCCATTTTTCCCCTGCATACCTGGTTGCCGGATGCCCACGGGGAGGCGACGGCGCCGGTGCACATGTTGCTGGCGGGCATTTTGTTGAAGATGGGGGGGTACGCCCTGATCCGCATGAATATGGGGATGCTGCCGGAGGCCCATGCCCTGTTTGCGCCGGTGCTGGCGATTTTGGGGGTGGTGAATATCATCTATGCGGCGTTGACGTCCTTTGCCCAGCGCAACCTGAAGCGGAAAATTGCCTACTCGTCTATTTCCCACATGGGGTTTGTGTTGATCGGGATTGCGTCCTATACGACGACGGGCCTGAGCGGGGCAGTTTTGCAGATGATTTCCCATGGGTTAATTGGGGCGAGTTTGTTTTTCCTAGTGGGGGCGACCTACGACCGTACCCACACCCTGATCCTGGAGGAAATGGGCGGGGTGGGCCAAAAGATGCCTAAGATTTTCGCCATGTTTACGGCCTGTTCTTTGGCGTCGCTGGCCCTGCCGGGGATGAGTGGGTTTGTGGCGGAGTTGATGGTGTTTATTGGTTTTGCTACCAGTGATGCCTACAGCGTGCCGTTTAAGGTGCTGGTGTTGCTGTTGGCGGCGGTAGGGGTGATTCTGACGCCGATTTACCTGCTGTCTATGCTGCGCCAGATTTTCTATGGGCCAGAGAACGAGGAATTGGTGGCCCACGAAAAATTGATTGATGCGGAGCCGCGGGAGGTGTTTATTATTGCGTCGTTGCTGGTACCGGTAATTGGCATTGGGCTGTATCCCCGTTTGGTGACCAGCATGTACGATGCGACCACGACCCAGGTGACGGCCCTGGTGCGCCAGGCGATGCCCAAGTTGCAACCTACGGCCAGCTCCTTGGCTACCCCGCAACGGTACCCTACCCTGTGAACCCCCGCCGATTTGGCGTAGAATCAGGGTAATTGGGGTGGTGAGGAGTTGAGAGAAATGCCTGCGCAGGTGGAGGAGCGAACGGGGTCCAATGCTGTCTTGCGGATTCGTGGGGGGTTGTCCCTAGGGGGAGCGGTCAGCATTAGTGGGGCAAAAAATTCGGCGCTGGCGCTGATGGCGGGGGCGTTGCTGTGTTCCCGGGATTGCCGGATTCGCAATGTACCGGATCTGGTGGATGTCCACCGCATGGGGCAGGTGCTGACGGCCTTGGGGGTGGAGGTCCACTATGACCGGGGGATGCTGGAGATTGACGCGACCCATTTGCATCGTTCCCTGGCCCCTTACGAAATCGTCAGTCAACTGCGGGCTAGTTTTTTTGTGATTGGACCGTTGTTGGCGCGGTTGGGGGTGGCGCGGGTGCCCATGCCGGGGGGCTGTGCCATTGGAGCGCGACCGGTGGAGTTGCATGTGCGAGGGTTACAGGCCCTGGGGGCAACGGTGCAGATTGAACATGGTATGGTCCACGCCTACGCCCGCAAATTACGGGGTGCCCATATTTACCTGGACTACCCTAGCGTGGGGGCCACCGAGACCCTGATGATGGCGGCGACCTTGGCGGAGGGGGAAACGGTGATCGAAAATGCGGCCCAGGAGCCGGAGGTGGTGGATTTGGCCAATTTCTGCCGCAGTATGGGGGCAAAAATTCGGGGGGCCGGCACGAAAACGATTACGGTGGTGGGGGTGCCCCGCTTGCACAGCACAGACTACACGATCATCCCGGACCGGATCGAAGCGGGGACGTTCATGGTGGCGGCAGCCATTACCCGCTCGGAGTTGCTGCTGAGTCCGGTGATCCCTGAGCACCTGACGCCGGTGACGGCCAAGTTGACGGAAATTGGCTGCCGGGTCACGTTGGAGTCGCCCAACACGCTGCGGGTGCAACCGGGGGATGACCCTTACCGGGGCACGGATATTGAAACGTTGCCGTTTCCGGGGTTTCCCACGGATATGCAGGCCCAGTTCATGGCCCTGTTGACCCTGAGCGAAGGCACCAGCGTGGTCACGGAAACGGTGTTTGAAAATCGCCTGCGCCATGTGGCGGAGTTGCAGCGCATGGGGGCGAATATTCGGGTGAAGGGGAACCATGCCCTTATCCAGGGGGTGCCCTTTTTGACGGGTGCGCCGGTGACGGCCACGGATTTGCGGGCATCGGCGGCCTTGGTGCTGGCGGGTCTGGCGGCCCGGGGGGAGACCATCATCAGCGGCTTGCACCACCTGGACCGGGGCTACGAGCGGTTAGAGGAAAAGTTGCGGGCCATCGGGGCGGACATCGAGCGGCTGTCCAGCACTCTCACCTGATACGATACACAGGATAGGGTCATCTTACGTTGGCAGGTCTGTGCAGGAGGTGCGCGGGTGAAGCGGTGGTGTTGGCTGTTGCTGGTGGGCTTAGCGGCGTGCCAGCCGGGGGGCGGGGCTTTGAAAATCGGTACGTTGTTGCCCATCAGTGGTGACCTGGCCCAGTTCGGTCCGGGTATGCAGGATGCGGCTAGTTTGTTGGTGCAAACGGTAAATGCCTGCGGCGGCGTCAACGGCCAACCGGTGCAGCTCATTTCTGAAGATGACCAAACCCAACCGACGGCAGGTGCGGCAGCTATGACCAAGCTGGTGCAGGTGGACCGGGTGGCGGGTGTGGTGGGAGCGGCCAGTAGTGCAGTGTCAGGGGCAGCGGTGGACATTGCTGTGCGGGGTCAGGTGGTGATGATCTCCCCGGCCAGTACCAGTCCGGTGTTTACCGAGCGGGCCAAAAGGGGGGAGTTGCAGGGGTTTTGGTTTCGCACCGCGCCGCCGGATTCATTTCAGGGGCAGGCCCTGGCCGAACTGATGCAAAAACGGGGTTGGCAGCGCATCGGTATTTTGGCCATCAACAATGACTACGGGCGGGGACTGGCCCAGGCGACTCAGCAAGCGATGCAGCAGCGGGGTGGACAGGTGGTGGTCACCCAGTTCTACGAAGCGCAGGCGGCCAGTTTTGACTCGGAAGTGCGGGCGGTCTTTGGGCGCAATCCCCAGGCGGTGGTGCTGGTGGGTTATCCGGAAACGGGCACCATCGTGATTCGCTCGGCCTTTCAACAGGGGTTTATCCCGCGTATTCCCCTGGTGCTGACCGACGGCATGAAGGAGGCCCGATTGGCCGAACTGGTGGGCAAGACACCCCAGGGGCAGTGGATTATTGCCGGTGTGGTGGGGACGGCGCCGGCGGCGGGGGGACCTGGTTTGGCCGATTTCCGGCAGCGCTATCGCCAGGCGTTTAACCGCGAACCCAACGTGTTTGCCCCCAACACCTGGGATGCGGCGGCGGTGTTGGTATTGGCGGCCCAGGCGGCTCGTTCCAATCAGGGGGTGCAGATTCGCGACAACATTCGGGCAGTGGCCAATCCCCCCGGTGTGGAGGTGACGGATGTGTGCGAAGGGCTGCGCCTGTTGCGGGAAGGACAAGAGATTAATTTTCAGGGCGCCAGCAGTGTACTGGATTTTGATGAGCAGGGGGACGTGTTGGGGGCCTACGAGGTCTGGCAGGTGCAACCGGATGGCACAATAAAGGTGTTGGAAACCATCACCGTCCAGGGGTCCTGATGGATGCGTTTGACCGAGATACGGAAATCGCGCGGCTGATGGACTTATTGCCGGCAAGCAGCCGGATGCGGGTGCGGATTTTGTCCCGTCCTCAACAGTCCCAGGTCATTGCTGCCCCTTTTCCCTGGCCCTGGCGCTGGGAGTTGCCCATCCATATTAACTTTGAGCTGTGGCAGCAGTTAACCCGTCCCCAGCGTGACCTGCTGTTTTTGCGGATGGACCGCTGGCTACGGGGCATGGCCTGGTTGCGGCCCGGTTGGTCCCAGGGGTTGGCGCTGGTGGGTGGGGTGGCAGTATTGGCCGAAGCGCTCCAGGGGGATGCGGTGGGCACAGTGGTAGGGGCGGGACTGACGGCTCTGGCGGTGCGGCAACTGTGGCGTTACTACCGCTCCCCGGCCTACGAACTGCAAGCGGATGAGGCGGCTCTCACCTGGGCCCAGCGTCGGGATTACAGCGAAACGGAGGCAGCTCGCGCTCTTCTGGAGGCCACCGAACGCCAAGCCCAACTGGAGCGACGGGGTCTGAACTTCACCGAACTGGTGCGCGCGCAAAACCTGCGGGTGCTGACGGGTCTTTCCGATGTGGCAGTGCCCAGCAGCTATCGCACGCTCGATCAGTAATCCAGGGGTGACACGGGGCTGAGTTGGAGATTGGGGTGGTCCTCCTGCACCTGCTGGAGATTCCAGGCATTTTTGAACAGCAAAACCGGTCGTTCCTGGGCATCCTTGACCACCACCGTATTGAACAGGCGTCCGGCTTGGGTCAGGGCCGGCCATCCCCCTACCACCCAACGGGCCAAGGTGTAGGGCAAGGGTTCTAGAATGGTCTCCACCCCGTACTCGCTCTGCAACCGAAACTGCACCACGTCAAATTGCAATTGGCCCACGGCAGCAATGATGGGGTCCCGTTTGCTGTCATCGGTTGAGTACAGAATTTGCACCGCCCCCTCTTCGGCTAACTGTGCCACCCCCTTATGAAACGATTTCGCCTTGGCCGGGTTGGGATTCTTCAGGTAGGCAAACAGCTCCGGCGAGAAGCTGGGAATCCCCGGAAAGTGAAATTGGCTCCCTGTGCAAATGGTGTCACCGATGGCAAACACCCCCGGATTGTTGAGACCAATCACATCCCCCGCATAGGCCACCTCCAGGGACTCCCGCTCCTGGGCAAAGAGTTTTTGAGGCCGGCTCAGACGAATCGTTTTGCCCGTACGGGGATGCTGTACCGTCATATCTTTGACAAACTTACCCGAGCACACCCGCACAAAGGCCACCCGGTCCCGGTGTTTCGGGTCCATATTTGCCTGCAACTTAAACACAAAACCGCTAAATTCCGGGTAATCTGGGGGAATCCAGCCCTGGGTACTGTTGCGTCCCCCCGGCGGTGCGGCCAACTCCAGAAACTGGCGCAGAAACAACTCCACCCCAAAGTTGTTCATCGCGCTGCCGAAAAACACCGGCGTCATCTGCCCCTGGTGCACCGCCTGCAGGTCCAAATCCGGCGTCAACCCCTCCAGTAATTCCAGGTCATCCTTCAGTTGGTAGTACAAGGGGTTAGGCACACAGGTTTCGATGCGGGGGTCTCCCTGGGGAATCACCGTTTCCGTCGCCGTTTGACCCCGTTCACCCCGTTGAAACAGGTGGAAGCAGCGCCCCCGTCGGTCATACACCCCTTGAAACTGGTCCCCCATCCCAAGCGGCCAATTCATCGCATAGGGCGTCAACCCCAACTCCCGTTCGATTTCATCCAACAGTTCCAGCGGCAGTCGCCCCGGCCGGTCCAACTTATTTACAAACGTAAAAATTGGCAACTGACGCAGGCGACACACCTCAAAAAGCTTGCGGGTCTGGGGTTCGATGCCCTTAGCCGCATCAATCAGCATCACCGCATTGTCCGCCGCCGCCAACGTCCGGTAGGTATCCTCACTAAAGTCCTGGTGTCCTGGCGTATCTAGCAGGTTAATCGTAAAGCCCTTATACGCAAACTGCAAAACAGTAGACGTAATCGAAATCCCCCGCTGCCTTTCCAACTCCATCCAGTCCGAGGTGGCATGACGCTGGTTACGCCGCGCCCGGACCGCCCCTGCCTCCTGAATCGCGCCCCCATAAAGCAAGAGCTTTTCCGTCAGCGTCGTCTTGCCCGCATCCGGGTGGGAAATGATGGCAAAATTCCGCCGCCATTGCACTGCCTGGCGAATTTCCGCCACCAGCGCTTCCGTTTCCCTCATGGGTTAGACCGCCGGTTCATGCGCAGCATCGGCAACGAACTGGCGCTCGATTCACTGGTGAGATAGTGGCGGGGACGTTCCGTTGCCGGTGGTGGTGCCGTGCGTCGGGACACTAGCCAGCGCCAGGTCAGCGTTCCCGTGGTTGCCAAAAATCCCAGCCAGAACAGGGACCAAGCCGATTTCGTCCCCCCTAGCACCATATCAATCAACCCCGCCGTGACCACCATACTGACCACCGGGTAACGGCTGTAATAAGAGCGAATCCGTCGCGCAAGAGACATTACGGACCACGTAGTTACTGGCTTTTCAATTTTAACCTAGCGGATCAAGCCCAACCAGGTTAGTACCCCCTTACCCGTAATCAGTTCAATCAGGATAGCTAGGACAAAGCCCACCATGGCTGCCCGGCCATTAAGCCGCTCACTGTAGGTATTGAAGCCGAACTTAGGTTCATCGAACTGGGGCGTTTGCCTGGGTTGGGGAACGTCACTCATCACAGCATTTGCACTGCGTCTTTATCTTTAGGGTACCTTGGAAACCAGTCAACCGTCCAGCCCCATTGACAATCCCCACCCACGGTGCTAAAAAAAGTAGGTTTTGCCTTCAGGGACAACGGCCGAAGCTAGTCAAGGCATTCTATGAACATCTTTATCCTGACCTCTGAGCTTTATCCGCTAGCGGGTGGCATTGCTAACTACGTCAAAAACTTCTCGGAAGCCTTGGTAAGGGCAGGCCATCAGGTTGTGGTATTTGGCTTCACCGAAGATGCCAATCATCACCGTGAGACCACCATCAATGGTGTCCGCATTGTTCGGCTAGAAAAGAATCTTTTGAGTTTCCCTTACACCCACATGTCGGAGGGCATCGGTCAGAGCTACCAGATGGCCGAAGCAGTGATTGAGTACATCCAAAAACAGGGCAAACCAGACGTTATTGAATCCCAAGAGTGTTTAGCACTGAGCTACTTTTTATTGCAGCGGAAGCTACAGGGGGAGCCTGCTCTGGAAAATGTACCTATTGTCCTGGTTCTTCACACCGCCCAGTATCAGGCACGACGGGTTAATGGCTTTCCCGAGTACCGGTTGCCGGTCTGGTGGGTGGGCTGTCTGGAGAAGTGGTGCATCTTGGCTGCCGACGGCATTGTTGCCCCTAGCCAATTTATCCTCGAAAAGACCCAGACGGAGCTGAAAACCGCCCTAAACCAAGCAGCAGTTATACCTTACCCCTTAACCCTGGACCTCCAACAATTGATACCGATACCTACTCCTGGGGACGTTGTCTACTTTGGGCGTTATGAAGTGCGCAAGGG
>JAUQVX010000008.1 GCA_039794565.1 Gloeomargarita sp. SRBZ-1_bins_9
TCTTTGATGGGGTTCCTGTTGATGCCCACAATCGCTACTGGTACCGGCAGCACTTTGCGGTGGTGTTTTCCGACTTTTATTTGTTTGATAGTTTGTTGGGAATCAATGACGACCCGACCTTGGCCCAGCAATTGTTGCAGAAATTACAACTGGACCATAAGGTGCGGATTGAAAATGGCCGATTTTCCACCATTGCTCTTTCCCCGGGGCAACGCAAGCGCCTGGCACTGCTGGTGGCCTATTTGGAAGACCGCCCCATCTACCTGTTTGACGAGTGGGCCGCCGACCAGGACCCCCGCTTCAAAGACTTCTTCTATCGGGAATTTCTGCCCCAGTTGCGCGCTGAAGGTAAGACGGTTTTGGTGATCAGCCACGACGAACGCTATTTCGCCTGCGCCGACCGGTTGATCAAGCTGGACTACGGCCAGGTGGAATACGACAAATCCCTGAAATATCTGGGGCCCTAGGGAATCCGCGCCTGGGCAAATAGTTCCTGGGGGATGACCGTTAAACCGGGGAGTCGTTCGTCCTGCAGGGGTTGGGAGCCGCGAACGGTGTGCGGAGGCCGGTCAGGATAAAACACCGTAATGGTTTTAGCCGTTGGGTCTACTACCCATACTCGGTCCACCCCCGCTTGTAAGTAATCCACTGCCTTTTGGGCCATGTCGCCAAAGGTCTGGTTCGGCGAAAGCACCTCCACCACCAGCTCAGGTATCGCCCGGCAAGGCTCGTCCGTCATGGGGGCCACCGGCAATCGCTGGTCGGAGATGTAAAGAATATCTGGGACGGGAATCCAGGTCTCCCCTTGCCGGTGCAGGACTACCGCCCATTCGGTGTAGGCAGCGCCCGGTTTAGGACAATCGGGAGCCGTACACCAGTTTTCCAGCAACTGCCACAACACCGGTTGCACCCGGGCGTGAAAACGTTTCGGCGACATGGGTGGGTCCTTGGGTACAGCTTGGCCCTCAACCAGCTCGTAGGTCGCATCCCCCTCCGGCAGGGCCAAAAATTCCGCCGCCGTTAGCTTCTGGGCCGTCCCCATCACCCCAGCACAAAATTCAACAGTTTCCCCGGCACGTAAATCACCTTTTTGATGGGCTTGCCCTGGAGATAGCGCTGGCCAATCTCCGACGCCAAAGCCAACTGCTCCAAGGTCGTCTGGTCCGCCTGGGCCGGCACGCTAAGCGTACCCCGGGTCTTGCCCATCACCTGAATCACCAGGGGGATTTCCTCAACGACCAGGGCGCTGGGGTCCACCTGGGGCCAGGGCTGACGGTGAATGGACTCCTGATGCCCCAACTGGTGCCAGAGTTCTTCGGTAATGTGCGGGGCAAAGGGGGCCAACAACACCAGCAACGTGCGGATGGCTTCGTCATACACGCCGGTATTGCTGCCCGCGTAATCCGTCAGGGCATTGGTCAGCTTCATCAGGGCCGCAATCGCCGTATTGAACTGGTACTCGCCCGTGACATCCGCCGTCACCTGCTGGATGGTCTGGTGGATGACGCGCCGCAGTTCTCGCTCCGCCGGCGTGACTGCCGTAGCGGCCGCTGGGGGATGCTCCCGATACTGCTGCACCAAACGCCAGACCCGTTGCAGGAAGCGGTACTGCCCCTCCACATCCGCCTCGTCCCACTCCAGGTCCTTTTCCGGCGGCGCCTTGAACAGAATAAACATACGGGCCGTATCGGCGCCATAACGGGCCAGCACCTGTTCCGGGTCCACCCCGTTGTACTTGGACTTGGACATTTTTTCGTAAACCACCGTCACCGGCGCCCCTGTGGCCTTGTCCCGGTAGGTCCCGTTGTCCTGCACCACCTGTTCCGGCGGCAAATAACGCCCCGTTTGCGCATTTTTGTAGGTCAACCCCTGCACCATCCCCTGGGTCAACAGGCGGGTAAAGGGTTCATCAAAGGTAATCAGCCCCCGGTCCCGCAACACCTTGGTCACAAACCGAGCATACAGCAGGTGCAAGATGGCGTGTTCAATTCCCCCCACGTACTGGTCCACCGGCAACCACTGGGCAATCACCTGGGGGTCAAAAATGGCCTGGTCGTTGTGGGGGTCAGCAAAGCGGAAAAAATACCAAGACGAATCAATAAACGTATCCATCGTGTCGGTTTCCCGCCGCGCCGGTCGGCCACAGGTCGGACAGGGCACCCGAACCCAACTTTCCAATTGCGCCAGGGGAGACAACCCCCGCCCGGTAATCTGCACATCCCGGGGCAACACCACCGGCAAATCCTGCTCCGGCACCGGCACTACCCCGCAGTGGTCGCAATGAATGACCGGAATCGGCACCCCCCAGTAGCGCTGGCGCGAGATCAACCAATCCCGCAGCCGGTACTGCACCCGCGCTTCCCCCCACCCCTGGGCCTGGGCCTTTTGCGTGATCTGCTCCTTGGCCGTTTCGTTGTCTAGCCCGTCGAATTCCCCCGACTGCACCAGCGTCCCCGGCCCCGTGTAGGCCCCTGTTAAAGGTCCAGGTCCCGGTTGGTCCACCCCCGGCGGCAGGATGACTTGGGTCACCGGCAACCCATACTGCTGGGCAAAGGCAAAATCCCGTTCATCGTGGGCCGGCACCCCCATCACCGCCCCCGTCCCGTACTCATAGAGCACGTAATCGGCAATCCAGACCGGTACGGGCTGCTGATTAAAGGGGTTCAACGCCATAGCTCCGATGGGCACCCCCCGCTTAGGCCGGTCTGTGGCTGTGCGTTCCGCCGGGGACAGTTGCCCCAGCTCCGCCAGAAATTGCTCCACCACCGGGCGCTGCTCCGGCGTCGTCAGTTCCGTCACCAGGGGATGTTCCGGTGCCAGCACCACGTAAGACACCCCAAACACCGTATCCGGGCGGGTGGTAAATACCCCAATTTTTTCCGAGCGCCCCAGCACCGGGAATTCCAGGTAAGCCCCCACCGAGCGCCCGATCCAGTTCGCCTGCATCGTTTTTACCCGCTCTGGCCAGCCCGGCAGTTGCTCCAAATCCCGCAGTAGTTCCTCCGCGTAGTGGGTAATTCGCAAAAACCACTGCTTGAGGTAGCGCTGTTCCACCTTGGCCCCCGAGCGCCAGGAGCGTCCTTCGCTATCCACCTGTTCATTGGCCAGCACTGTTTGGTCCACCGGGTCCCAGTTCACCAGGGCCTCCTTCTGGTAGGCCAGCCCCAGGTGCCACATCTGCAAAAACAGCCATTGGGTCCAGCGGTAGTAGCGGGGGTCGCAGGTGGCCAGTTCCCGCTCCCAGTCATAGCTCAGCCCCAGAGCCTGCAACTGCCGCCGCATGTTGGCGATGTTGGCCTCCGTCCAGTCCGCCGGATGCACCCCCCGGTCAATCGCCGCATTCTCCGCCGGCAGGCCGAAGGCATCCCACCCCATGGGATGGAGCACCCGGTAGCCCTGCATCCGCCGCACCCGGGCAATTACATCCGTAATCGTGTAGTTACGCACATGGCCCATGTGCAGGTTCCCGGAGGGGTAGGGGAACATCGACAAGGCGTAGTATTTGGGGCGTTGGGGGTCAGTTTCCGTGCGGTACAGCCCCTGTTCCTGCCAAAGCCGTTGCCAGTGGGCCTCAATCGCCACCGGTTGATAACGCGCCGTCGTCATGTCATCTGCTGTGCCGCTTGACCAATCGGACCACTGACTCGCCGCGCCTCGGGACTGATGCGCTCGATGACATAAGCTGCCAATTCCCGAAACCGGGGCAAACACCGCAACTCCAGGCGGTTGCCATCCTTGAGCGTGATCACCATATCCCCCCACAGGCCGAATCCCCGGGGCACCGTCACCACCCGGGCAATTTCGTTGTAGATGATGTCCGAGCGATGGCGGCCCATCCAACCGCCGATCACCGTCACCCGCCGGTTGGTGATCCGGTAGCGCAGCCACAGCGCCCGGGTAATCGCCCCGATGGTCAAGGGCAGCCACACAATCGTCACCCCCAGGAGCAGATTCATGAGCAAATCGCCCCGGTGGGGTCCCCCCTCAAAGAACACCTCCTCCCGAATCCCCATAGAGCACCCCCGCCTGTTGCAAAAGCTGTTCTAATTCTCGCAAAAAATCCGCGTATTGTCCGGTCAAGACGGGCGGTTGAGCCGAAACGATGACCTGCCATCCTGGGCCACACCGGGGCAGCAACTGCCGCAACGCCGCGCGGATTTGCCGCTTGAGCCGGTTGCGCCGCACCGCCTTTTTGGCAATTTTGCTACTTACGACCACCGCCATTTGCACTGGGGTTGTCTCATCCAACCGCCGGTAACGCAGCCGGAAAAAATGGCTCCGCAGTTGGTGCCCTTCGGCGTAGATTGCATCAAAGGTCCGGTATCCCCGTAGCCGGTGAATCCGGGGCAGACCCACCCTACACGGGAGCTAGGCGTTTACGTCCTTTGGCCCGGCGCGCCTTGAGGACTCGGCGTCCCCCGGGAGTGGCCATGCGCGCCCGAAACCCCGACCGCCGGATGCGCTTGCGACAAGTCCCCTCCAACGTGCGTTTGGTCATACGCCCTCCCGTGCTACGGATTCACAGAGTTTTATAAGCTATCACACAAATTTAACATCGTCAATGGTCCTGGGGACTAGGCAGGGAGAAAAAAATGGGCTAGGCTGTACCCTATCACCCCATGCACACCATGAACGTTGCTGCCGTGACCGAATCGCTGGAACAACGGTGGGGTCAGGTTTTGGAGCAATTGCAACTGCGCCTGAGTCGCCCCACCTTTGAAACCTGGATCAAAACCATTCGCCCGGACGCCCTGACGGACAACCGGTTGCGCCTGCTGGCACCCAATCTTTTTGCCCGTAACTGGCTGGTGAAGTCCTACCTCAAGACCATCAGCGCGGTCGTGGCCGAGGTGTGGGGAGAACCCATCCAGGTAGAAATTGACAGCCTGGAGAATGACCTGGTGCCGCTCACACCCGGTGCGCCGCCTCCCCCCCGCCTCACAACCCCATCCGACCCCGAACCGGCCCCCGCCAGTAATCTCAACGCCAAGTACACCTTCAGCCGGTTTGTGGTGGGCGCCAACAACCGCATGGCCCATGCTGCCGCCTTAGCCGTAGCCGAATCCCCCGGGCGGGAGTTCAACCCCCTGTTTTTGTGCGGTGGGGTGGGGCTGGGCAAAACCCACCTGATGCAGGCCATCGGCCACTACCGTCTGGAAATTGACCGCAACGCCCGGGTATTTTACGTCTCCACCGAGCAGTTCACCAATGACCTGATCGAGGCCATTCGCCGGGACAACATGCAGCAATTTCGAGAGAAATACCGAGCGGCGGATTTGTTGCTGGTGGATGACATTCAATTCATCGAGGGCAAGGAGTACACCCAAGAGGAGTTTTTCCACACCTTCAACGCTCTGCATGAAGCGGGCAAACAGGTGGTGATTGCCTCGGACCGGCCCCCAACTTGCATCCCCCGCCTACAGGAGCGCCTGTGTTCCCGCTTTTCCATGGGGTTAATTGCCGACATCCAGCCCCCTGACCTGGAGACCCGCATGGCCATCCTGCAGAAAAAAGCCGAGCAGGAGAACGTCTATCTGCCGGTGGAAGTAATCACCTACATTGCCACCCGCTACACCTCCAACATCCGGGAACTAGAAGGCGCCCTGATTCGCACCCTGGCCTACACGGCCATTTCCGGGGCGGCCATCACTGTGGAAAACGTAGCAGAGTTGCTCAACTCCCCCGTGCAGATGACCAAAACCACCCCGGAACTGGTGGTGGACATTGTGGCTGCCACGTTTGAAGTGCCCGTACAGGCGTTGATGGTGCCCACGCGCCGGCGGCAGGTGAGTTTTCCCCGCCAGGTGGCCATGTACCTGGTTCGTCAGTACACCAACCTCAGCCTGCCCCAGATCGGTCAACTGTTTGGGGGCAAGGACCACACCACCGTGCTTTACGCCTGCGAAAAGATCGCCCAGAAACGGGACAGCGACCCCAAATTCGCCCAGTTACTGGCCCAAATCAAAGACCGCATTCACCGCTCCGCCCAGGAGCTAGGGGCCTAGATCAGGGGCAATTGTTGTTCCGGGGGCGTGCGACCCAGATGCACCCAAGCCGGCGGCAGGGCCACCCGTCCTCGGGGCGTGCGCTGTAGGTAACCGATCTGCATCAGGTAGGGTTCATACACGTCTTCAATGGTTTGGGGGTCTTCCCCGGTCATGGCCGCCAACGTATCCAACCCCACCGGCCCTCCCTGAAATTGCTCAATGATGACCTGCAGCAGCGTTCGGTCCACGCTGTCGAGGCCCCGAGGGTCCACCGCCAACTGCTCCAGCGCCTGAGCTGCAATCTCCGGCGTAATCACCGTTGCCCCCTGCACCTGGGCATAGTCCCGCACCCGCTTGAGCAGGCGATTGGCAATGCGGGGCGTCCCCCGGGACCGCTGGGCAATGGTTTCTGCCCCCGCCGGCGTCATAGCCATCTGGAGCACCTGGGCCGTGCGAGTGAGGATCTGGGTGAGTTCCGCCACCGTGTAATAGCGCAGCCGTTGCACCAGGCCAAACCGGTCCCGCAGGGGCGCACTCAAAGCTGCCACCCGGGTGGTCGCCCCCACCAATGTAAATTTCGGCAACGGCAGGGAGCGGGTCCGGGCGCTGGCCCCCTTGCCCACCGTCACCTCCACCCGGAAATCCTCCATCGCCGTATAGAGCGTTTCCTCCGTCACCCGGGGTAAGCGATGGATTTCATCCACAAACAAAATATCCCCCGGTTCCAAATTCACCAACAACCCCACAATATCGCGGGGGCGTTCCAGCGCCGGGCCACTGGTCAGATGACAGCGTTTACCCATCTCCCGGGCCAACAACAGCGCCAGCGTCGTTTTCCCTAACCCCGGCGGCCCGTACAGCAATAGATGATCGAGCGGCTCCCCCCGTCCCTGGGCTGCCCTAATGGCCACCGTGAGCACCTGCTTCAATTCCGTTTGCCCCAGGTAATCCGCCAGGGATGTCGGGCGCAAGGAATCCTCAGCTAGCCCCTGGTGGTCCTGCGCTGTTGCCTGGGGCCTTAGTAAGGGTTGGCGCTCCCCCTCGCCCTGGGAGGAGACAATTGCCATGACTAGGTGGGCAACTTCACTTCAATGTCCACCCCCGCCGGCAGGTCGAGCTTCATCAGCGCATCAATTGTCTTGGCCTGGGGCTGGTAGATATCAATAATCCGGCGATGGGTGCGACTCTCGAAATGCTCCCGCGAGTCCTTGTCAATATGGGGTGAACGCAACACACAGTAAATCCGCCGCTTAGTGGGCAAGGGGATAGGTCCTACCGCATGGGCCTGCGTCCGGTTCACCGTATCCATAATCTTTTCGCAGGAGGCATCCAACAGCCGGTGGTCATAGGCCTGCAAGCGAATGCGAATCTTCTGCTTCGTCAACGGGGCCATCGTCTGTCCTCCCAAAACAGGAGGGAACCCCCTGGCTCCCCCCATACCAACTAACTCAGCGTGCTAAACCATTCGGACTACTTGATGATCTTGGTCACCACACCCGCGCCGATGGTGCGACCACCCTCCCGGATAGCAAATCGCATCCCCTGTTCGATAGCAATCGGGTGGATCAATTCCACGGTCATCCTTACCCGGTCCCCTGGCATGACCATCTCCACGTTCTTGCCATCGTCGCTGGTGTAGGCCTTGATCGTCCCAGTCACATCCGTCGTCCGTACATAGAACTGGGGCTTATAGCCGGCAAAAAATGGCGTGTGGCGACCCCCCTCCTCCTTGGTCAGGACGTACACCTCCGCCTCGAACTCCGTGTGGGGCGTAATACTGCCGGGTTTAGCAATCACCATCCCCCGCTCAATGTCGGTCTTTTGCATCCCCCGCAGCAACATCCCCACGTTATCCCCAGCGATCCCCTCGTCCAGGGTCTTTTGGAACATCTCCAAACCCGTCACAGTCGTGGTGCGGGTCTCCCGTAGGCCCACAATTTCCACCGTGTCGCCCACCTTAACCCGACCCCGTTCAATCCGACCGGTGGCAACCGTCCCCCGACCAGTGATGGAGAACACATCCTCCACCGCCATCAGCAGAGGCTTATCCACCTCCCGCTCCGGCGTCTTGATGTACTCGTCCACCGCATCCATCAATTCGTAAATCTTATCCACCCAGGGGTCCTCACCCCGTTGGGTATTGGGGTGCGCCTGCATCCGCTCCAACGCCTTCAAGGCCGACCCGCGGATGATGGGAATCTCATCCCCCGGGAAATCATACTTACTCAGGAGTTCCCGCAACTCCAACTCCACCAGCTCCAGGAGTTCCTCATCGTCCGCCATGTCGCACTTATTCAAAAAGACCACGATGCTGGGCACCCCCACCTGTTTCGCCAATAGGATATGCTCCCGCGTCTGGGGCATGGGACCGTCCGTGGCCGCCACCACCAGAATTGCCCCATCCATCTGGGCCGCCCCCGTGATCATGTTCTTCACATAGTCCGCATGACCTGGGCAGTCCACGTGGGCATAGTGGCGCTTGTCCGTCTCATACTCCACGTGCGCTGTATTGATGGTAATCCCCCGAGCCTTTTCTTCGGGGGCCGCATCAATCTCATCGTACTTCTTGGCCTTGGCCTTCCCCTGGGCCGCCAGGGTCATGGTAATGGCAGCCGTCAGGGTGGTCTTGCCGTGGTCCACGTGGCCAATGGTGCCGATGTTCACGTGGGGTTTGGTCCGTTCAAATTTCGCGCGTGCCATGGATGTTCTTCCCTCTATTAACTAAGCGTTCCCTTTTGCTTTGATGATGGTTTCGGCCACGTTACGCGGCACTTCTTCGTAGTGACTGAACTCCATCGTAAAGACACCCCGCCCCTGGGTCATGGACCGGATGTCCGTTGCGTAGCCAAACATCTCCGCCAGGGGAACTTTGGCCGTCACCTTCGCCACCCCGGCTTCCGAGGACATACCCTCGATTTGACCACGGCGGGAGTTCAGATTACCCATAATATCACCTAAAAAGTTTTCTGGCACCTCCACCTCCACCTTCATCACCGGCTCCAGCAGCACCGGCGCACACTTCATCACCCCCTCCTTCATAGCAATGGAGGCGGCGAACTTAAAGGCCATTTCCGAGGAGTCCACCTCGTGGTAGGAACCATCAATTAGGGTCACCCGCAGGTCAATCACTGGATACCCGGCCAAAATCCCCCCTTCGCAGGCTTCCCGAACCCCCTGCTCCACTGCCGGCACATACTCCTTAGGCACCACGCCACCCACAATCTTGGAAACGAATTCCAATCCCGAACCCGGTTCCGCTGGCTCGATCTCCAGCACCACGTGGCCGTACTGCCCCCGTCCACCACTCTGGCGGATGTATTTGCCCTCCTGCACCGTCTTTTTGCGGATCGTCTCCCGGTAGGCCACCTGGGGATTGCCCACGTTGGCTTCCACCCCGAATTCCCGCAGCATCCGGTCCACCAGGATTTCCAGGTGCAGTTCCCCCATCCCGGAAATAATCGTCTGGTTGGTCTCCGGATCAATTGCCACCCGGAAGGTGGGGTCCTCCTTAGCCAGCGCCTGCAACGCCTTGGAGAGCTTGTCAATATCCGCCTTGGTCTTGGGTTCAATCGCCACCGAAATCACCGGCTCCGGAATGTACAGCGTCTCCAGGATCACCGGGTGATTTTCGTCGCACAGGGTATCCCCCGTAATCGTGTCCTTTAGACCCACCACGGCCCCCAAATCCCCAGCCCGCAGCTCCTCCACCTCAATGCGCTCGTCCGCCTTGAGCACCACCAACCGGGACAACCGCTCCTTCTTACGCTTGGTGGCGTTAAGCACATAGGTGCCCCGCTGCATCACCCCCGAGTACACCCGCACAAAAGTCAGGTCGCCGAACTTATCCGCCATGATCTTAAAAGCCAGGGCCGCCATCGGCTCGTTATCGTCCGCATGCCGTTCCACCTCCTCCCCGCTGGGCAACCGACCCTTGATCGCCGGAATATCCACCGGTGACGGCAAATAATCCACCACCGCATCCAGAAGCAACTGCACCCCCTTATTTTTAAACGCCGACCCGCACAGCATGGGCACCACCTTCCCGGCAATCGTAGCCTTGCGGATGGCCGTGCGAATTTCCTCCTCCGTTAACTCTTCACCCTCTAGATACTTCTCCGTCAGGACATCGTCCGTTTCTGCCGCCGCTTCCACCAGTTGGGCGCGAAACTGCTGGACCTTCTCCATCAAGTCTGCGGGGATGGGCACCTTACGAATATCCTTGCCAATGTCATCGAAATACTCGAAGGCGCACAGGCGCACCAGGTCCACCACCCCCCGAAAGCCGTCTTCGGCCCCGATCGGCAGTTGAATCGGTACCGCATTGGCCCGCAACCGGTCCCGCACCTGGTCGTAAACCTTGTAGAAATTGGCCCCCGAGCGGTCCATTTTGTTCACAAAAATAATCCGGGGCACCTTGTAGCGGTCCGCCTGGCGCCACACGGTCTCCGTTTGGGGCTGCACCCCCCCTACCGAACACAGCACCGTAATCACCCCGTCGAGTACCCGCATCGAGCGCTCCACCTCGATGGTGAAATCCACGTGCCCGGGTGTGTCAATGATGTTGACAGCATACTCCGGCTCCCCTGGCATGGGTTGGGATGGGTCTTCTGGGTTGCGCTTCGTCCAGCGAGTGCTAATGGCCGCTGCCGTAATCGTAATCCCCCGTTCCCGCTCCTGGGCCATCCAGTCGGTCACCGACGTCCCCTCGTGGACTTCCCCCATTTTGTGGATCAAGCCGGAGTAGAACAAAATCCGCTCCGTCGTCGTGGTCTTGCCGGCGTCAATGTGGGCGGCAATCCCGATATTGCGCACACGTTCGATTGGGGTCGTTCGAGCCACGGCTTCCTCCTGGATGACCTGGAATCAACATCCGTTACAAATTTTATCCCTATTCGTGCAATTGTGACAGTGACCTAGTAACGGTAGTGGGCAAAGGCTTTGTTCGCCTCGGCCATGCGGTGGGTTTCCTCCCGTTTTTTAATGGTCGCCCCCGTTTCATTGGCCGCATCCATCAACTCGTTGGCCAGCTTAATCGCCATGGTCTTACCGTTGCGCTGCCGGGCGTAGGTGGTCAACCAGCGCAAAGCCAAAGATGTTCCCCGTTCCGGTCGCACCTCCACCGGCACCTGATAGGTCGCCCCCCCCACCCGCCGGGCCTTCACCTCCACCAGGGGTGTGGCATTGCGCACGGCTTTCTCCAAGGTTTCCAGGGGGTCGCCGTTCGTCCGTTCCCGCACCAGGTCCAACGCCTGATACACCAGCCGGTAGGCCAGATGCTTTTTCCCCTCCCGCAGCACATGGCTGACCAGCATATTCACCAAGCGGCTGTTGTATTTGGGGTCAGCCTCGATAGGACGGGGTTTAATACGACGACGACGGGGCATAGACCAACTCAGCTCCTAAAAGCCACTTCCTATTTCTTCTTACCGGCCGGGGCTGCTGCCTGTTGACCGGGCTTGGGCCGCTTGACGCCATATTTAGAACGTCCTTGATTGCGCGGCGGTAAAGACCCTGGGTGCTTAACTCCTGCCGCATCCAGCGTCCCCCGAATGATGTGATAGCGTACCCCCGGCAGGTCCTTTACCCGACCCCCCCGAATCAGCACCACCGAGTGCTCCTGCAAGTTGTGACCAATACCGGGAATGTAGGCCGTCACCTCAAAACCCGATGTCAGCCGTACCCGCGCCACCTTCCGCAACGCCGAATTAGGCTTTTTCGGTGTAGTAGTGTAAACTCGGGTGCATACCCCCCGCCGTTGAGGACAACCCTTGAGCGCCGGCGACTTGGTTTTTCGCTTGACACTCCGCCGTTCGGAGCGGACTAACTGTTGGATTGTGGGCATGCAAAGGCATCTTTACGACAATCAACAATTATGCCAAAGGGGACTTTGCTTGTCAAATGTCCGCCACAATAGAAACTATGGGGGGGACAAACGAGTGGTTAGCTTATTTACAACGCCACCGGGTCATCGGCGTGGTCCGGGCCGGGGAACCCGAACTGGCCTATCAGATGGGGGCCACCCTAGCCCAGGCGGGCTTGCGTTTGATCGAAATTACTTGGGATTGCCCCGACGCCGTTCAGGTGATTCCCCGCTTGCAGATTGCCTATCCCCATTGCCGGGTAGGCACCGGTACGATTCGGCAGACGGCGGAGCTAGAGGCAGCGCTAGGTTTAGGGGTGGACTTTATCTTAACCCCCCACACCCGACGCGAGTGGTTGGGTTTAGCCCAGATGGCCGGTGTGCCCCTGATGCCCGGCGCGTTAACGCCTACGGAAATCCTCCAGGCCCACTCCTGGGGCGCTCCGGCGGTCAAGGTGTTTCCGATTGCAGCTGTCGGCGGTGCCCATTACCTGCGCCATCTGCGGGAACCCCTGGGAGCGATCCCCCTGATTCCCACCGGCGGTATCACCCGAGGAGATGTACCGGCCCTGTTGCGGGCGGGAGCCATCGCCGTGGGAGTGGGCCGTGACCTGTTCCCTGAACCTTATTACTCCCGGCGGGATTGGGCAGGCCTGTGCCAGGAACTGCAACGCTGGCTGGGGGAACTGGGACTTACAGGGGACGCAGCAAGGGATTCGCCGTAACCAACTCCTCCCGGGTCAGGGTATCCCCCTCCGCCTGGGGCGCCCAGAGAATCTCCAATGCCAGCAGGTCATCGGCGCCAATACTGCCCAGAGTCGTCAAGGCCTTTTGCACATCCGTCAGGGTGTGGATCACCGGCAGTTTTATCGGTACCGTCGTGGCCACCAGCAGCGTCACCAGGATATATTCCCCAGGCTGTTCGGCCGTGACCGTCACCGGTGTACTCACCCCGTTGACCAGGGTTTCCTGCTTAACCTGAGCGCGCACCCGCAGGGCCAAGCGGTTGAATTCCGACTCCGCCTGGCTAAAAGGCACCTTGTCGGTGGTGGCGTAACCGTAGCCCCAGTATTCCGGGTGCCGCAGAAGGGCCAAGGTTAACTCCTGCACCAGTTGCACCCGCCCCTGGGGCGTATCAGGACGGGCCGTCTGGGCCAAACGATTTAACTCCTGCTGGAGGGACCGGGCCTGGGCCAGCAATGCCAACTGCACCTGGGCGATGCTCACCGTCGGGTTCAACAGGGCTTCTTCCTGCCGTTGTTCCCGGAACCGTTGCACCGTCTGGGCGATCAACCCCGCCACCCCCAGCAGTAACACCACCGACAGCAAACCACCGCCCCCCACAAAAAAGAACGGGAAAGGGGAAAACAGGGGAAAGCCCAAGCCACCGCCGTAATAGCCCCGCTGGTAACTATAGCCAGGTTGCACCGAACGGCTGGGCATCCGGTAGGTGGTCACCGGCCTACGGAAGGAACCGCCACCAATACGTCCCCCCGTTTGGGCTGCCCATGCCGGGGAAACGGCGCTCAAGGTCAACAGGATGGCCAACGCCCCGGCCCACAACACCTTTAGCCACTTGCGCTTCACCATGACCCGCCTCATCCAGGGAATATCGCTATTTGGGAAATCCCATAGAGACCTATTGCTATTGTAACGGGTTAAGCGGTTGGGGGTTTTCCGCCGTCCAAGCCCTCAGGTCCCGGCGTATCTCTTCCGTCAGTCTGAATAACTTGCCGAGATTCCGGATCAGGTTTTTGATGTCCTCCCGGATTTGCGGGTCGCCGGTGATTTGGTCCACATCGGTTGCCACCTTGCGAAAGGCCGCAAACGCCGCTTGGGCCGTATCTAATGTGCGATTCAACCGGGCCAGGCTGGTGCGCAATGCCACCCGATTTTCCCGTAGGATGGCAGTTGTGGTATCGGCGGTGACCCCCACTTTGGCCCCAGCCTGCTCCACCGTTTGGGCCGCTGCTTGCATCTGTTGCAGGGTCGTGCGGGCATCCGTTGTCAGCCGGCGAATATCGTTATTCAAATCCACCAAACTCTGGGTCAACTTGGCCATATTGTCCACCAGTTCCGAGTTGTCCAACTGGTTGACCAGCCGGGTTGCCGACCGAATCAAGTCATCAAAGGTGGGACTGTTCTGGCCCGCCACCAACATCCCCTGACAGATGATGGTTTCTCCATCACAATCGGCGCTGCGGGGACCGCCCCGCAATTCCGACAAATTCACCTCGGCGCGGGGAGTAATCGCTAGAAACGCCTGACCCACCAATCCTCCCGTCTGGGCGCGAAAGTCACTGTTTTTGGGAATTAAAATCCCCTGGTGATTGATTTCAACCGTAACCAGCACCTGGTTGACATCCGGTTCAACCGCCACCACCCGACCCACCTCAACGCCCCGCAGGCGGACGGTTGCGCCCACACCCAGCCCCCCCGCATCCCCAAAAGCCACCCGAAAGCGATAGCGATTGGCCTCAAACCCCAGGTTTTCTACCCAAACCCAAACCCCCGCCGTTAACAGCACCGTCATGACGATAAACAACCCCAAAAATCCCTCCTGTTGACGGCGCGAAGGTTTTACGGCAGTGGTCATGGCCCTCTTGCCTAGGGAACCCCATTAACTTCTGAGTATAGCAGTCGGTGGGAACCTGGGCGGCCGAGGAACGTCAGGGTTTAGTTTGGACGGCGACCGGCCCATAGACCAGGGTTTGGCAGGCCAGCCGGCAATGGGGTTTATGGCGCAGCCGCCGCTGTTCTACATCCGTGGGGGGAGAAAGGTGCTCCATCCCCTCGACGATGGCGACCACACAGGTGCCGCATTGGCCTACCCCGCCGCAGTTCATCAACTTGCCCCGCCAGGTGTATAGGTCAATGCCATTGGCCAGGGCTTGCTGCCGTAGATTCGCCCCGTTGGCCACAATAACCTCTTTGCCCTCTTTCACAAAACGAATGCTCGCCGTCGTCATGGTGACCATGGCCCAACTCCCAGTGCCGTTCCCTAAAAATCTGCAACAATTCTACACACTGCTTCATAATTAAGGCCAGGGTGCCCGGTGATGGGGATCAGCGGCAGGGGGTGACCGACATGGCGGTTGAAAGAGGGCCATGGGAGCGATGGCACCGGACAACCCAAAGGAAATTGGTTATGGAAGCCGCTTTTTACTAGGGGCTCAAGCAAATCACGGCCCATTTCCCCCGGCGCCACTCCTAAACCACCGACCCCCCTACTGGCCCAGGACACCCCCTTGACATTGATTAGATGAGTATATGGATATATAATTGCATATTTGAAATGGGACCGAGTCAGTATGGCCTATGGCGGGCAAGGGACGCCAGGTGGTGGGATGGGTCATCCTCAGCTTTATCTTTTTCCTCCTGGGCAATGGGACGCTGAGTTTTACCTCCCTGGATGAGGGCAGGAACATGGATGCGGTCCAAAACATGTTAAAAACGCTGGATTTTATCTCACCGGTGTACAACTGCCAACCCAGGTTTGAAAAACCACCCTTGCTTTATTGGCTGGTGGCTCTCAGTTCCCTGGTGTTTGGTCTGAACGAATTCGCAGCCCGGTTGGTTTCCGGTCTGGCTGCCACAGGTGTCTCCCTAGTGACCTATTTCATCGCCGAGGGCCTCTATGGAGAAAAAATAGCGACAAAAAGTCTCGTTATTTTAATGACAATTCCCCACCTATGGATCCTATCCCGGTCCGTCATTCCAGAAATGTTAAATACTTTCTTTGCCCTACTAGGACTCTATTTGTTTTTACAGGAGCAATTTGTTGGGGGATGGATCAGTTTGGCGCTGGCATTTCTAACCAAAGGACCCGTGGGTGTTATCCTTGTACTTGGCATTTACTGGCTTTGGCAAAGGGATAGGCGCATCTTAAATCCTACCGGCCTATTGGCCTTTTGTGTACTGGGTTTGCCCTGGTATTTAGCTATGGTTTACCGCCACGGTTACGGATACCTTTACCAATTTTTTATTTATGAAAATTTTATGCGATACACGGGCCAATGGCAAGTTTTCTCTTTCCCCTTCTACTATTACTTCATTATCGTTCTACTAGCCACCATCTTTTACTGGCCCCTTTACCCTAAATTGGTCCATCACTTCCGCAGGGAATGGTTCCCTTTGGTCCTGTGGGCGGGGCTGGTCATTGGATTCTTTAGCCTCTCCAGGAATAAGGTCCACCACTATATTCTCCTGGCCTACCCACCCCTGGCCATATTACTAGCTCAGGTAGCTGGTAGAGTCTATCTCAGAATTGCAGTCACTTTAGCTGTTTCACTGGTGATTTTTTCGCAACCAATTCTCCATTGGTACGAGCAGGAAAGATTGGTACCAAGGGCCTACCCCATCCTTGCTGACTATCCGGGCCAGGTCAGTTTTTACAAAGCGGAAGATTCGGCGCTGGTTTTTTATTCCCAAAGGTGTATTCCCAAGGTGAACCGAGCCGAGGAAGCGGCGGGTTTGGTCATCACCAAGGAAAAACATCTCCCGGACTTGCATTGCCAGCCCCTACTCAAAGGAAAGGAATACGATACAACCTATGTACTCTGCGCAAAATAGAGACCCTAATCATCAGAAATCAATCAGGGGATAACCCTCAACGGATCAACTTCCCAAAATCGCCATAGCGTACTTACATTAAGCCAAAAACTGTTTCAGGGTTTGTAATAAATCAGGCTCCAAATAGGGCTTAGTCAGGTAGGCATTGCACCCCAATTGCTTGGCCAGTTGTTGATGTTTTTCCCCCGCCCGCGACGTCAACATAATAATTGGCAAATTGGGATAACGTCCCTCCTGTCGGCAAACACTCAAAAACTCAAATCCATCCATGCGGGGCATTTCCACATCACAAAACACGGCCTTAATGCCGGGATGGTGGGCCAGGATTTCCAAGGCCTCCCGCCCATCGGCTGCCGTGTACACCTGGTAACCGTGTTTACTCAAGGTCTTGCTCAACATCCCCCGCATGGTCAATGAGTCATCCACCACCAGGATTTCCGTTGGGCTGACGGTGCGGACAGGGGCTGGAGGGGCCACCACGCCCACCTCCGGCGTGTGCAACCATCGCTGGACCAGGGCGGCGGCCTCCAAAACCGGCACCAGGCGTCCATCCCCTAAAATCGTGCATCCGTAGACATAGGCGGGCGGCGCAAATATCCCACCCAACGGCTTGATCACCAGGTCCTGCTCCAACAAAATCTGGTCAATTTCTAACCCGTACACGGCGTCTCCTACCCCAAGCAGCAACAGGGGTTGTCCCTGCCCCCCGGTCAGTGTGGCTGCCTGGGTCGCCCCCCACCGCACCGGATAACGATATTCCCAAACCGATGGGGGAATGATGGGCACCAGTCGCTCCTGCCACCGGTACAACCGCCGCCCCTGGACGGTCACCCCCGTTTCCTCGGTCACCCTGACAATGCCCACCAGGCTATCTACCGCTAAGGCCCACAACCGCTGTTCCACCCGGAAAACCAACAATTTGTTAATGGTTAACGTTAGGGGTAACCGGATGGTGAAGGTTGTCCCCTGGCCCGGTTCACTGCGGACTTGAATGGAACCCTTCAGTTCTTGAATCTGCAAACGTACCACATCTAAGCCCACCCCCCGCCCCGATAAGTCGCTCACCGTCGTTGCCGTGGAAAAACCCGGTGCAAATAAACAATTGAATAGTTCAGATGTGGTCGCTTGAGCCGCCTGCTCAGGGGTAAAAATCCCCCTTTCTATCGCCTTCTGCCGCACCCTTTCTAGATCAATGCCGCGCCCGTCATCCCGCACCACAATGTAGGTTTGATTGCCCCGATAATAGGCCTGAATCTCAATGGTCCCTTCTGGTTTTTTCCCCTGCTGGATGCGGACATCGGGCGGTTCAATCCCGTGGTCGAAGGCATTGCGCACCAGATGCACAAGTGGGTCGCTTAACTTTTCTAAAACCGCTTTGTCCACCAGGGTATTGGCCCCCACCAGCCGCACCTGGACCTGCTTGCCGTAGCGGATACACAGATCCCTCACCATGCGGGGAAACCGTTGCAGGATTTCCCGGAGGGGCACCATGCGCATCCAGAGCAAATCCCCCCGAATTTGTTTGAGGGTTTGTTGTTTCCTGCGCCAGTTCTCCTGGGATTGCTGGGTCAACAGGCTCACATCCCGCATCACCTCCGCCACCTGGGCAATTTCTTCAATCACCGTTTGCACCAAGGTGTAGAGTTGGTTGTAGGAGTCCATTTGCAGGGGGTCAAAGGTCTGGGTGTTGCTGCCGGTGGGCGAAGCTAGCAGGGTTAGTGGGTCGGCGGCATCCTGGAGGGTTCGGCTGAGGAGTTCTAACTTGTGGAGTCGTTGCCCAAATTGTTGTACCAGTTGCTGAATCTGTTGCTGATACAACAATGAACCGTTCTCTTGAATCACCAGTTCGCCTATCAGATTGTTCAACCGTTCCAAGCGCTGGACGTCCACCCGCACACTACGACTGGCCGGCGCCGGAGCCGAGGGCATCTCTTCGACCACCGGCGTTTCCACCGGGGGCGATGTGGGGGCGGTCGGAGTCAGGTTCAAAAACGCCTGCAACTCGGGACTCACCGTACCGCCATACTCCCGTTCCCCGGCCATGACCTGGTCGTATCCCCGGCGCAAATCCCGCACCACCACCTCAACAATGGCCTGGGCCTGGTCGGGACGCTGGTCCAAAGCCGCAAGGCCCGTTTGGCAAATCGCGCACCAGCCGGACAGGTTCAGCAGTTCGCCGATACTCGCCAAAACCTGCAAGTGGTTTTTGACCGCCGCCAATCCGGCATCCGTGGGTTGGGCCAGCCAGGCTTCTAATTGGGCCAATCCCTGCTGGACATCGCCGCTGAAAATGGTGGCCGTCATGTCCACCCCCAAATCCTGGGAGGAGGGGATGTACGCTTCCGTTGGGGCAGAGGCCGTTGGACCGAGGAGAGCCTCTAAAGGCTGAAATGCCTGTTCTGCCTGTTGTAGCGCTGTATGGCTATCCATGCCCGCACCCTGTAGGCAGGCTTCCAGAGGCTGGCGCAGGCTATCAAAAGCCCGCAGGAGAGCCTCCTCCAGGGCCACATCCACCTCCCCCGACCACCGGTAGAGGGCTTGCAGGGCGTTTTCCAGCCGGTGGGCAATGACCTGGATGACCCCCCACCCCACGGTTGCCGCTCCCCCCTTGAGGGAATGGGCCGCCCGCATCAAGGCGTGAATGTGGGGAATGTCGGGGTGCTGCCGTAAAGTCAGTAATCCCGTTTCCAACTCCTGGAGTAACTCCTGGGCTTCCTGGGCAAAAAATTCCAGCGCCTCCCTGTTGGTCTCGGTCAGGGGCGGTAGGGGGGGACCCGTCCAAACTGGCTCCGTTGCAGGTTGCGGCGTTGCATCCCCGGAGGAACGCTCCGTGATGGGGGTCTCCGGCAGGGTGATGTCTTCCCAAAACGACGGGGATGCGAGGCTACCTAGAGAACCAGGTTCTTGGCAAGGGCTGACTTGCTCCCCAGGGGGACTTGGCTCAGTCACGCCGGCTTGGGTTTCGCTGATATGTTCCGGGTCAGCAATGGTTTCCCAAAAGGAGGCCTCTGGCTGTTCTGTCCCTGTTTGCTGGGGGGATGCCATATTTTCTTTTGGGGGAGACCGTTCTGCTGACAATTCATCGGTTGGACTATCTTTGCCGAGGCCCCAGTCCTCTACCTGGTCAGTAGGGGATGGGGCATGATTGGCTCCATCATCTGAGGTCCCAGAAACAGGCGCCGGTTCCTGAGCCAGGGTTGCTAGTTCTTCCCACAGAGTGGATAGGGCAGCGGTTTCCGACTCCGTTTCCTCCCCAAGGGATGGCAGTTCTGACAAGGCCGGAGATGCCCAGTCAGGGCTGGCCCTCGGTTCGTTGGCTAGGGTTCCCCCTTGACCCGCTGCTTCACTCAGGGCCACCAGGGTGGGATGGGGTTCTGGATGCTGATCGAGGCGCTCCAAATCCCCCAGGGCCAATTCCCCAATCGTCGCCGCCTGGTCCGGATGGTGGGCCAGGGCAGATAGGGCCAAGCGACAAATGCGCACCAAGTCCCCTAAATTGAGCATTTCCCCCAACCCGGCCAGGACATCGAATTGCGCCCGCAATTCACCTAGTAAAACGGGAGAGTAGGGCTGGGCCAGCGTGGTGCGTATCTCGGCAATTTTGGGGGCAATGTCTGTCTCCCAAATGGTACGAGCCAGGTCAACCGGACCCTGGGCGGCCGTCAGGGGTTCCACCGTCGGCGGCCCTGGCCCCAAAATGTCCTTAAGTTGGCGATAGACTACCTTGGCCCGCTCGAGGCTGATCTCCGCATCGGCCACCCCCGTTTTGATCCACTGAGCGAGGGGCAACCGCAGACAGTCAAATCCCTGCAACAGTAAATCCTCAATCCGATCGATGTCCGTATCGGGACGGGCCGTGAGGGTCTGTAGAACATCCTCTAAACATTGCGCCAGGGTCTGGATACTGTGCATGCCCAAACTGGCAGCACCCCCCTTGAGGGAATGGGCCGCCCGCACCAAGCGATAGTAGGCCCCTGCCGAATGGTCCCGCCGTAAATTCAGCAAGCCAGTTTCCAGTTCGGCCAACAACTGGGTCGCTTCGGCCCGGAAACAGGTCACAAGGTCGTCGGCGGGCAAGTCGGCCATGGGGGTAACTGGTTTTATTCTTCCCGGCCGGTAATCTTAAACAAGCGCCCTGCGGAGGATTCCCCCGTCAGTTTGATGATCACAAACCCCGTAGCCACCCCCACCAACACCATGGCACTAATCATGGCGGCATGACTAAAAATTTCCGCGGCCATCGGTCCTACCCCATCTTTGATTGCACGATTTGTTTATCAATCATAGCCGAAAGGTGGTCTAATACCCCTGAATACGCCCCAGGCGGGTTCCTGGATAGAAATAGGCCAGGATTTGCAGGTAGTTGTACTGCTGTTTAGCCAGTTCATAGGCCCGCTGTTGACTCATACCCCGTCCCCCAAACACCTCCCGGACGATGTTGTCGCTGGCGGCGTACTGGGTGAGGACGACCCCCCCCCGGTAGGTGAGGATTTGACCACGGGTGGCATCCACGGCGGCCCGTGTGTTCGGATGTTCAGACCGCAGGCCCTTGTATACCTGGTGACGCTCGGTGGTGCCCAGGTCGTAGTACCGGTCCACCGGTCGGAGGCGTTTGGTGACGGCGTAGGAACGGGCGGCCACCGCTTGGGCTTGCAAGGCGGCTGGGGGCCAGTGGGCATACATTTCCGCGCCGACGACGCTGTAGAGATATTCCTCCAGGTCCACGTAGTTAATCAGACTCAAACCGTGGCGGGCCAGCACCAGTAACCGTCCCCGGTACCAGCCATCCCCGGCGTAAACGTACCCGCCCCCGCTCGGTTGCAACCAGAAAAACGGCGCCTGCCGTCCCGCAAGGGTTACCAATCCCTGGCGCGCTTGGGCTTCGATGCGTCCCAGAGGTGGAGTTACGGTCACCAACTGACCATAGGCGTCAATCACCTGCCCCGGCGTCGAGGTGCCTAAAGCCACAGGGGCCTGGGTTTGCCTGAGAAAAACCCGCATAGTTACGGCCGCATCCCCAGGCAGGCCCCAGCCGATACCCACCACCAACACCGCCAGTAGCCAGCTCCCCGTGCGACCCACCAGCTTCACCTCACACCTTGACTGATCCCCACTATACGCTGCCTACCCCAGGGCCAGCATCCCCACAGCAAAAGGTGGTCATTCCCGGCAAGGAGCGATACCCTGGAAGGGGGGAGCCGCTTTATTGTTAAGATTGGGTTAAAATGTAAGATATACTACAGTAACGCCCATGGAAAACCTGCGCGATAAGCCGGAAGAAGCCTGCGGTGTGTTTGGGGTGTATGCACCGGGGGAAGAGGTCGCCAAGTTGACGTATTTTGGGTTGTATGCGCTGCAGCACCGGGGGCAAGAATCAGCAGGTATCGCTACCTTTGACCGGGGGCAGGTGCATTGTTACAAACAGATGGGGCTGGTGTCCCAGGTGTTTCGGGAGGATATCCTGCGGGCGTTACCGGGGCAGTGGGCAGTCGGGCACAACCGCTATTCCACAACGGGCAGTAGTCGGGTGGTGAATGCCCAACCGGTGGTGGTTTCCAGCCGCCTGGGGGATTTGGCCCTGGCCCACAACGGCAATTTGATCAACACCCTGGAGTTACGGCAATCGCTGCCCCCTGACCGCTATCCCCTCCAGGCCACCACGGACTCGGAAATCATGGCCCAGTTGCTGGCGCAGGCGGTGGACGCCGGGGCGGATTGGGTAACAGGTGCCATTGAGATGGCCCAGCAGTGCCAGGGGGCGTTTAGTGTGGTAATTGGGACGCCGGCGGGGATTTTGGGATTGCGGGATAGCTATGGGGTGCGGCCCTTGGTGCTGGGGACCCTGGGGGAAAGGGGTTTAGTGTTAGCTTCAGAAACCTGCGCCCTGGACATCATCGGGGCAGACTACCTGCGGGAGGTGGAGCCGGGGGAATGGGTCTGGATCACGCCGGAGGGATTGACCTCTGGTCAATGGCATCCCCCCCAACGGAAATTATGTGTATTTGAAATGATCTACTTTGCCCGCCCCGACAGCGTGATGGAAGGCCAAAGTCTCTATGCCTACCGCCGGCGACTCGGGGAAATCCTAGCGCAAGAGGCCCCAGCGGATGCCGACCTGGTGATCCCGGTGCCCGATTCGGGGGTGCCCGCCGCCATTGGTTATGCCCACGCCAGCAGCATTCCCTACGCCGAAGGGTTAATTAAAAACCGCTATGTGGGGCGCACCTTCATCCAACCCACCCAGACCATGCGGGAAACCGGCATTCGCATGAAACTCAATCCCCTGCGGGATGTCCTGCAATCCCAGCGGGTGGTCGTAGTGGACGATTCCATCGTGCGGGGAACCACCAGTCGCAAGCTAGTACGGGCGCTGCGGGAAGCGGGGGTCCGGGAAGTCCACATGCGGATTTCGTCACCGCCGGTGACCCACCCCTGTTTCTACGGCATTGACACAGATAACCAAGACCAATTGATCGCTGCCCGCCAGTCCGTTAGGGAAATTGCGGCCCACCTGGAGGTGGATTCCCTGGCCTACCTGAGCTGGGAAGGGATGTTTGCCGCTGCCGGTCAATCACCCCAGCGGTTTTGCTCCGCCTGTTTTACCGGTGATTACCCCATTCCCGTCCCCGATGCCCTCAAGCGGTCCAAATTTATGCTGGAGCGGGTCTAGAACGTTCAAATAATCCACCAATTGTTGGCTGATACCCATTCCGACCAGCCGTCTCATGGGGCCAAGTCCATCAAGCGGTTGAGGTTATCGTTACTACCGATGACCCACATCATCATCCCCTCTTCTAAGGGCGCCGTCGGGTTGGGATTAATTTCAAAGTGCGACCCCGGGCGACCCACGGCAATCACGCTGATGCCGTACTCATTGCGCAACTTCAAATCCACAATGCTTTTCCCCACAAAGGCCGGCGGCACCTTCACCTCCACAATACTGTTTTCCGGGTCCACTTCCAAACGCTCAATGATGTTGGGGCGGACCAGGGACCGGGCCAGTTGTTCCCCCATTTGTTTTTCCGGATAGACCACCCGGGTCGCCCCCACCTTTTCCAGCAACCGCCCGTGAATATCCGACGACGCCTTGGCAATGATATTGGGCACATTCCCCTCCCGCAAATTCAGGGTCGTAATCACACTTTGTTCGATGTAATTACCAATGGCCACAATCACCGTTTCAAACTCCAAAAAACCGGCTTCCCGGAGGGCGGCAGGGTCCGTAGTATCCAGTTCCACCGCATGGTCCACAAAGCCTTCCTCCAGAATGGCGGCGACCAAATCTTCTCGTTTATCGGCCCCTAGCACTTCACAGCCCATGCTTTTAAGGGTGCGGCATACTGACCGCCCAAACCGTCCCAGGCCAATCACACCAAACTGTCGCCCGTGCCCCTGCCGACGACGTTGCCAGAAAGCTTGCATGGCGCTTCCCTGGTCGCTAGCTCTACCCTACCAAAAAAGTCTCCTCCGGGTAATGGGTGCGCATCGGTCGCGGTTCACTCACCAGGGCAGCCATCAGCAAAAGCACCCCAATCCGGCCCACATACATCGTCAAGACAATAAACAACTTACCCGACACCGTGAGTTGACCAGTAATGCCCGTAGATAACCCCACCGTCCCAAAGGCCGAAACCACCTCAAACAACAGGGCTAAAAATCCGTGGTCCTGATTGGCCTCCGTCAGGGACAAACAGGTCACCATGAACATCACCACCCCCAGGGAGCCAATCAAGACGGCAATGGCCTTGTAAATCAGCACGGGTGGAATTTCCCGCTCATAGATAATCACCTCATCGTGTCCCCGCAAAAAGGCCCGCGTCGCCCGCACCAGCACCCGCACCGTTGTGGTTTTAATCCCACCCCCTGTGCCCCCTGGGCTAGCCCCAATAAACATGAGGATCATAGTGATCATCAACCCCGTGACCGTCATCTTGCCCGTATCAATGGTGTTAAAGCCCGCCGTTCGGCTGGTGACCGACTGAAACCAGGCCGCCCAGAGTTGTCCAGACAGGGGAAGTTGTCCCAGCGTCGCCGGATTGCGCAGTTCCACCAGCCAGAACAGCACCCACCCCAGCAGCCACAAAAACAGACTCGTTGTCACCACCACCTTGGTATTCAGACTCACCGCCTTGCGCCGCCGCAACCAGTGCCATACATCCGACAGCACCGGATAGCCAATTCCCCCCAGCATAATCAGCAGCGACACTACCCCCACCACCGGCCCCGACTGCTGGTAACGCATCAAACTATCGGGGAACAAACTAAACCCAGCATTGTTAAAAGCACTGACGCTGTGGAAAATGGCCAGCCAAAGACCGCGACCCCAGCCGTACTCCCGACGAAAAACCGACCACAGCAACAAAGCCCCCACGGTTTCCATCAGCGCCGTCGCCGTCAGAATCAACCGCAACAACCCCTGAATTCCCCCAATCCCGCTCTGGTCCAGGGCGTGCCGAATGGCCAACTTATCCTTCAGGCGAAACCGCCGCCCCAGGGCCATAAACAACAGGGTCATGGAGGTCATATAGCCCAAACCACCGATCTGTACTAATAAAAGCAGTATAATTTGTCCAAAAAGTGAGTAATATGTACCAATATCAACCACCGACAGTCCCGTAACACAGACGGCGGAAGTAGCGGTAAACAGGGCAGTTACTGGATCGCTCCACTGGTGGCTCTGGGTGGCCCAAGGGCCGAGCAGCAGCAGCATCCCCACGCCAATCACCAGCAGAAAACCGAGACAAATCGTACGGGCTGGGGTCATAATGGGGTACTAGGGTGGCTTCCTAAGCCTTTATACATGAACAGTTGGTCTGCGCTTGGCCTGATCCTGGTTCTGACGCTCATTAACGGTGTGTTTGCCATGTCAGAGCTGGCGATCATCTCGGCGCGCAAAACCCGTCTGCAACAACGGGCCCAGGAAGGAAACCGCCGGGCGCAACTGGTCCTGGAACTGGCCGGCCACCCCACCCGCATGCTCTCAACTATCCAGATTGTGATTACTCTGGTGGGCATTTTGATTGGGGCGTTTGGGGAAGCCACCCTGGGCAGTCACCTGCAGGCCAGTTTAGCCCAAATCCCCCTGATGCGGCCCTATGCCAACGTACTTTCTACCCTGTTGGTGGCCATTGGTAGTACCTATATCGCCCTGGTCTTTGGCGAGCTAGTGCCCAAACAAGTGGGACTGAGCTATCCCGAACCGATTGCCTTGTTGGTGGCCCGACCCCTGGCGGGATTATCCCGATTCATGGCGCCCCTGGTGGCCGTGCTCAGTTGGTCGGCGCAGGCCATTTTGACCCTGATGGGGATTCAGCCAGTGCAGGAACCCCAGGTTTCTGAGGAGGAGATCAGGCTGCTGCTGCAGCAGGGAACCAAAGCGGGGACCTTTGCCGAGTCGGAGCAGGACCTGGTGGAACGGGTGTTTCGGTTAGATGACCTGCGCATTAGTGCGTTGATGACCCCGCGCCCGGATATTGTCTGGCTCGACCTGGAGGACCCCCCCAGCAAAAACCAGGAAGAAATTTGCAACCACCCCTACTCCCGCTTTCCCGTCTGCCAGGGGGACTTGGACCATGTGGTGGGAATTGTATCTACCCAGGACTTGTTGACCCAGGCCCTGCGAGGGGAACCTTTTGACCTGACGCAGCATCTCAGCCCCCCCCTGTACGTCCCGGAAAATACCCATGTCCTGAAGGTGCTAGAGTTGCTCAAACAGTCCGGTTCCCCTATGGCCCTGGTGGTGGACGAATACGGTGTGATCCAGGGACTGGTGACTTTCAAAGACATTCTGGAGGCCATTATCGGCGAAATTCCCTCCACGGATGACGAGGACGAACCGACGGCCATTCAGCGGGAAGATGGGTCCTGGTTAGTTGACGGCCTCATCGGCATCGAGAAGTTTCAAGAACTCTTTAACATCCCCGAACTCCCCGAAAATCGCTCCTATCACACTCTGGCAGGTCTAATCATTGACCATTTGGGGCACATTCCCCGGGTGGCCGAGCACTTTGAATGGGCCGGTCTGGAATTTGAAATCGTAGACATGGATGGCAACCGGGTGGACAAAGTGTTAATCACTTGCCCCCAACTTTCCAAGTAACGTGCTAATATCGACTAGCACTGCGGGCGTAATTCAGTGGTAGAATGTCAGCTTCCCAAGCTGAACGTCGTGGGTTCGAGTCCCATCGCCCGCTTTCTAGCGTTGCCCGGTAACGATAAAAGCCACCCGTTGGCCGATGTTGGTGGCATGGTCGGCCATGCGTTCCAGGTGACGGACGGCCAGGGCCAGGAGGAGATAGGGTTCCAACCGCGAGGAATACTGGGCCGCTAGTTCCGTCAGGGAGGTTTCCGCCAATTGCCGATAGACCCTAGTGTAGAGGTGGTCAACGATTTCGTCCATTTCCTTGACCTGCTGGCCGACGGTGGCATCCAGATCCGCCAGGGCCACTAGACTGGTGGCCAGCATCCGCTGGGTCTGGTGGGACATCTGGTGAATATCCTCCATACAAGGATGCACCGGGTAGGGAAACAGTCGGATGGCAATGCTCCCTAAATCCTCAGCATAGTCACCGATGCGCTCTAGGTCCCGCACCAACTGCATAAACGCCCCCAGCATCCGCAGGTCCTGGGCCAAGGGCGGGGGAGCGGTCATCATGTGCAGGCAATCCACCTCAATCTGCCGGTAAAACCGGTCTATCTGCTGATCGAGCAAGGGAATTTCCTCCACTGCCGCCAGATTGCGTCCTACCAATGCCTGGTGACAAAGGCGCAACGAATGCTCGACCAGTGCCCCCATGCGCAGGACGTTTTGTTCCAAATGCCGCACCTGCCGCCGAAACGGGAGATGATCAGGGGAAAAGGGCACACGGGTCACGTGTCCATCCCGGAAATGGTCGTTCTTCTAGCGTAGGTGTTTTGCGTAAAGACTGTGTTAAAGTGCCCCGGCTGCTCCGGAAATATCACAAAACATTACATGGTCGGCGTCACCAGGGACGGGATGGTCTAAAGTGGCAAGTGTCCGCGTTGTGGAGTGGCTATGGCAGCGTCGTTCTTACCGCCTATCCTGGTGCCCTTGGTGGGGATTGTCTTCCCGGCCGTGGCAATGGCCTTTTTGTTTGTGTACATCGAAAAAGAGGACATTGCCTAAAATAGGGGCTAACGGTGGTACGGGGTAGGGATGAACGCGCGGGATTTTTTTGCTCGCAACGGTGGCTTGTGGTACTCCCAGCGGGTGACGCATCACCTGGCCTTTCGACAAACGGAATGGGGCCAGTCCCGAATCTGGGTGACAGACCTAGCCCTGGATGACCCGGCGGTACTGGCCGTTTGTGCCCAACACCAGTGTTCCCCTACCCAAGCCGGCTGTGCCTCCCGAGTGGAATGGCAGGGCGTGATGGGCTGGGACCGGGAGGGGGATCAACAAAATGGCAGTACCGTGATGGTGCTGATCCCCCGCGATGAACGGTCGGGACACCTGTTACGGGAAGTGGGATACGCGGAAAAAAGCCCAGTGGCCGGTTGGTATGACCTCGACGAAACGGGGGCCTTAACCCTGACCACGGAGTACGCCACGTTGCGCTCCCGAGAACGAATTTGGTTTGAGGGGGACCAGGTGCGTCTGCGTACGAGTACGGTGGGGTACGGGTTTGGTGGCATGACCATGGCGACGTTTGCGGTGGAAACCCGCACCCCCTGGCCAAAAACATCGGCCCCTCCTTCCCCGGCGCCCACCATCTTGGGCTGGTAGAACGGCCCGGCTTCTGACCAGAGCCTGGTCCTATAGCTTTAGATAGCCCTGGCCTTTCCCTGAGGTTTTCCGCAAAGCTGTGCTATATTAGAGCGTTTCCAATCTGCCTATGCTATGGCTGCCGTGAAAGTTGTCAGTGAAAACCGGGAGGCCCGCCATCGCTATGACATCCTGGAAACCTACGAGTGCGGCATCGAACTCAAGGGGACGGAAGTGAAGTCGGTACGGGCGGGTAAGGTCAATTTGCGGGATGGCTTTGCCCGGTTCAAGGACGGGGAGCTGTATTTAATGAATGTGCATATTTCACCCCACGAGACGGCCAGCGCCTACTTTAACCATGACCCCCGGCGGACCCGAAAATTGCTCATGCACCGGGCGGAACTGCGCAAACTGATCGGCAAGGTGGAACAAAAAGGACTAACCCTGGTGCCCCTGAAAATGTACTTCAAAGGGGATTGGGTCAAGGTGCTGCTGGGATTGGCCCGGGGTCGCAAGCTACACGATAAGCGCCAGGCCCTCAAGGAACGCGAGCAAAAGCGGGAAATCGAACGCGCCCTCAAACAGTGGGACTAAAAATGTTACTTCTGATACAAATACTCAGGGGCCATCTGCTCCCTAATAAAGGGATGACGCCATGACGTGAACCGGTGTTCCGCAGTCAGATTGCGACCAGGCGCGAGGATTACCCATTCTGGCGCCCGGTCACGGGGGTCTGATCGCTTAGACCGGATGTTGTTTTTTTTCGAGAGGAGTGTGACCCATGCCAAGTGTTCGTTGGAAGCCTCGTCGCTTTCGCCTTAGTCCGCGTAAGTTGCGGTTTAGGCAGTTTTCTATTCCCCAGGGTTGGTTGGCCCTATTGGGGTATTTCTACTTGCCGCTCCTGATTCTAGGGGTGGTGGCCTGGGGAACCATGGTGGCTGCACAGACGCCCACAGCCCCTGCTGCGCCGATGGTTGATTTAAGCGGGGTGGAAAAGGACCTCAAGGAGTTGACAGACCAAGCCGGTAGCCTGAAAGTCGCTGTGGACACGGTCTGGGTGCTACTGTGCGCCTTCCTGGTGATTTTTATGAACGCCGGGTTTGCCATGGTGGAATCGGGTTTTTGCCGCCAGAAAAATGCCGTTAACATCCTGTCCAAAAACCTAATCGTCTTTGCCGTTAGCACCCTGGCGTTTTGGATTTTTGGGTTCGCCTTCATGTTCGGCGACGGCAACGAGTTCATGGGCCTGAACGGCTTTTTCTTGGCTGGTCCCGATAACAGTCCGGCAACTGGGGATGACTACCAAGGAATATTTAGCGCCTTGAACTGGACGGGGGTGCCCCTGTCGGCTAAGTTCCTTTTCCAAGTGGCCTTTGCGGGGACGGCAGCCACGATTGTTTCCGGGGCCGTGGCCGAGCGCATTAAGTACATTGACTTCCTATTTTTCAGTTTCATCCTGGTGGGGTTTATCTACTCCATCGGCGGTCACTGGGTCTGGGGCGGCGGTTTCCTAGCGGACTTGGGGTTCTGGGATTTCGCCGGTTCTACGGTGGTGCACTCGGTAGGGGGCTGGGCGGCTTTGATGGGGGCCGCGCTCCTGGGGCCTCGCATCGGCAAGTATAGCGAAGCGGGGGTGAATGCGATTCCCGGCCACAATCTAGGGTTTGCCACGTTGGGTTGCTTGATCCTGTGGTTGGGCTGGTTTGGGTTTAACCCCGGTTCGACCATGGCAGCGGACCCGGCGGCGATTGGTCATATTTGTCTCACAACCAACCTGGCAGCGGCTACAGGGGGCTTGGCAGCAACAGCCACCTCCTGGGCGCGGTTCGGTAAACCGGATTTGTCCATGACCATCAACGGTATCCTGGCCGGTTTGGTGGGAATCACCGCCGGTTGCGCCTTTGTAAATGCGGCCTCGGCGGTCATCATCGGTCTGATCGCCGGGATCATTGTGGTGTTTTCCGTGTCCTTCCTGGATCAGATCAAGATTGATGACCCGGTGGGGGCGATTTCCGTCCACCTGGTATGTGGCGCCTGGGGGACGTTGGCCGTCGGTTTGTTTGCTCTGGGTCCCACCGGAGAACTCTACGGTGAAGATGCCGGTCCCGCGGCCGGTCTGTTCTTTGGTGGCGGCATTACCCAGCTCTGGCATCAGTTCCTGGGGGTGATCATTGTCGGCGGCTGGGTGGTGGTTACGGCGACGGTGGCCTGGCTAGTGCTCAAGGCCATCTTTGGCCTGCGGGTGCCGCCGGAGGAGGAGATCAAGGGCCTGGATGTGGGCGAGCACGCCATGGAGGCCTACGCCGGTTTTGTCAAGGAAGAACTGTAACTGACCCGGTTAGGCAACGGCTTAGGGGAGGTGTCGCAAGGCACCTCGTTTTTTTTGGGGGGAAGGCCAGTGCACTGACCCCCACTTGCCGGTATTACCCCCTATAATTTAAGACAAACCGTGAAGAAACGTAAATTTCCTTATAGGGACGCTGTGGCCGGCAGAAGGCTACAGTGGAAACGAGCGGGAAATTTACCTTCCGGTTGACGGTCTCTATACATCTCGGTTTGGGAGAACGACGATGACCATTGCGATTGGACGGGCCCAGGAGCGGGGATGGTTTGACGTCCTCGATGACTGGCTGAAACGGGATCGATTTGTCTTCGTAGGCTGGTCGGGTCTGTTGCTGTTCCCCTGTGCTTACCTGGCTTTGGGGGGCTGGTTAACAGGCACGACGTTTGTGACGTCTTGGTACACCCATGGGTTGGCCTCGTCCTACCTGGAGGGGTGCAACTTTTTGACGGCGGCGGTGTCCACGCCAGCGGATGCTTTCGGCCATTCTTTGCTGTTTTTGTGGGGGCCAGAGGCCAATTGGGATTTCACCCGCTGGTGCCAAATTGGTGGCCTGTGGACCTTCGTGGCGCTGCATGGGGCTTTCGGGTTGATCGGGTTCTGCCTGCGCCAGTTGGAAATTGCCCGGCTGGTGGGGGTGCGGCCCTATAACGCCATTGCCTTCACGGCGCCGATTGCGGTGTTCGTGTCGGTGTTTTTGATTTACCCCCTGGGGCAATCGAGCTGGTTTTTCGCCCCGAGCTTTGGTGTGGCGGGGATTTTCCGGTTCATCCTGTTCTTCCAAGGGTTCCATAACTGGACGCTAAACCCCTTCCACATGATGGGTGTAGCCGGTGTGCTGGGGGGTGCGCTGCTGTGTGCCATCCACGGGGCGACGGTGGAAAACACCCTGTACCAAGACAGTGACTCCCCTAACACCTTCCGGGGCTTCCAGCCGACCCAGTCGGAAGAAACCTACTCCATGGTGACGGCCAACCGGTTCTGGAGCCAGATTTTTGGGATTGCCTTTAGCAACAAGCGCTGGCTGCACTTCTTCATGCTGTTTGTGCCGGTGACGGGTCTGTGGATGTCCTCCATCGGCGTGGTGGGTCTGGCGTTGAACCTGCGGGCCTACGACTTCATTTCCCAGGAGTTGCGGGCCGCCGAAGACCCGGAGTTTGAAACCTTCTATACCAAGAACATCCTGTTGAACGAAGGCATCCGGGCTTGGATGGCGCCCATGGACCAACCTCACGAAAACTTTGTGTTCCCCGAGGAGGTATTGCCCCGTGGAAACGCTCTATAGTCCTGGTTTTGTGGTTGGTGGCCGGGACCAGGATTCCACCGGTTACGCCTGGTGGGCTGGCAACGCCCGGCTGATCGAACTCTCCGGTAAGCTGTTGGGGGCGCACGTGGCCCATGCGGGGTTGATCGTCTTCTGGACGGGGGCGATGACCCTGTTTGAACTGGCCCACTTTAACCCCAACCAGCCCATGTACGAGCAGGGATTGATCCTGTTGCCTCACCTGGCGACGTTGGGGTACGGGGTCGGCCCGGGGGGAGAAGTGGTGGATACCACCCCCTACTTTGTCACTGGGGTGCTGCACCTGGTGTCGTCGGCGGTGCTGGGCTTTGGTGGCCTGTACCATGCCCTGATCGGCCCGGACACCCTGGAGCAGTCTTTCCCCTTCTTCGGTTACGACTGGCGCGACAAGAACAAGATGACCACCATCCTGGGGATTCACCTGATCCTGTTGGGGTTGGGTGCCCTGCTGTTGGTGGTCAAGGCTATGTTCCTGGGGGGCGTGTACGACACCTGGGCGCCCGGGGGCGGTGATGTGCGGGTGATTACCAACCCCACCCTGGACCCACGGGTGATTTTCGGCTACGTGTTGAATTCCCCCTTTGGCGGCGCCGGTTCGATTGCCAGTGTGGACAACATGGAGGATGTGATCGGTGGCCACATCTGGGTGGGCTTCCTGTGCATTGCCGGCGGGATTTGGCACATCCTGACCACCCCCTTTGGTTGGGCGCGGCGGGCCTTGATCTGGTCGGGTGAGGCCTACCTGTCCTACAGCCTGGGCGCCCTGTCCTTGATGGGCTTTATCGCCTCCTTCATGGTCTGGTACAACAACACGGTCTATCCCAGTGAGTTCTATGGGCCGACGGGGGCAGAGGCGTCCCAGGCCCAGGCCCTGACCTTCTTGATTCGGGACCAGAAGCTAGGGGCGAACATTGCTTCGGCGCAAGGGCCAACAGGTCTCGGGAAGTACCTGATGCGCTCGCCCACTGGGGAAATCATCTTCGGGGGTGAGACCATGCGTTTCTGGGATTTCCGGGGACCCTGGCTGGAACCCCTGCGCGGGCCGAATGGTCTGGACCTGAACAAGCTGAAAAACGACATCCAGCCCTGGCAGGAACGGCGGGCGGCGGAATACATGACCCATGCGCCCCTGGGGTCCATTAACTCCGTGGGCGGTGTGGCCACCGAAATCAACTCGGTGAACTATGTGTCGCCTCGGGCCTGGTTGGCGGCGTCCCACTTCATCCTGGCCTTCTTTATGCTGATTGGCCACCTATGGCACGCGGGCCGGGCGCGGGCGGCTGCCGCCGGTTTTGAAAAGGGCATTGACCGTAAGGCCGAGCCGGTCTTCTCCATGAAGCCCTTGGATTAAGCCATCAACGGCTTAGATTCGGACGACCCCTGGGTGCATTGACCTAGGGGTTTTTTATTTAGGGACTGGCGGCGGGTTGGAGATGCTCCACCCAGACGCGGGGAGGACGGGAGCGCCGGATGTTGCGCCAGATTTTCGTTGCTGCCAGGCAGCCATCGGCTACAGCAATCGCCACCTGATTCAGGCCCCTTTTCAGGTCGCCCACGGCAAAGATGCGGGGGTGGGTGGTCTGGCAGAACTCGTCGGTGACTAGGTTTTCCCCGTCCCAGGTCAGCTCGGGAATGGGTTTCAGGTAGTGGTTGTAGTACTTGGCGCCCATGTTGATAAGACCGGTGGTGCATTCGATGCGGGTGCCATCGACAAATTCCACCCCCTGCAATTGGTGGTTTTCCCCCAGAAAGCGGGCAATGGGCGTTTCGATCAAGGGATAACCGCAGGCCTTGAGGCGGGCTTTCATCTCGTCGCTGACGGGGAACAAACCGTGGGTGAGGACGGTGATGTAGGGGGTAAACCAGCTCAGGACAAAGGCCGCCTCGATTTGGGACTCCTTACCGGCAATCAAGATCGCCTTTTGGTCCCACATGTCAAACCCGTCGCAAATCATGCACACGTGCAGGCTATAGCCGGCAAATTCGTACACATTTTGCATGTCCTCCAGTTGGGGTAGGATGTCCATGATGCCGGTGGCCGCTACCAGATATTGCCCCTTGAAGGTGACAGAAGTGGGGTTGGTCTTGCCGATTTTCACCTGCACTTCTAAGTAATCGCCCCGGTCGGTCACCCCGTCCACAAATCCCCGCAGGTAATCCGCTCCCCAGTGGAGAGCCATATCGGTGGCATGGCGTAGGATTTCCCGCCCGGGGGTAGTGGGGTCCAGGCCCACATAGTTGCGCAACTCCTGCATCCACAGGGAACGGCCCTTGCCCTTTTCGATCACCAGGCACTTCAACCCATAGCGGGCTAGATAAATGGCCGCCGACAGGCCCCCCATGCCGCCCCCCGCCACAATGGCGTCGTAAAGGGTATCCAACCGTTGGTGCAGGTTTTGGCTGTTGAGTTTCATGGCCCTGGTCTGCTCGGACACTCCCACTTTAGCCCATCGCTGCCAGCCAGCGGGCCACCTCCGGCGCGTGGTAAGTAAGAATCATATCGGCCCCAGCCCGTTTCATGGCCGTCAGGGTTTCTAGGACCACCGTTTTCTCGTCGATCCATCCCTGCTGGGCTGCCGCTTTCACCATGGCGTATTCCCCCGACACATTGTAGGCGGCCACCGGCAGGTGGGTATGCTGTTTCACCCGGTAGATCACATCCAGATAGGCCAGCGCCGGTTTGACCATCACGATGTCCGCCCCTTCGCCGGTGTCCAGGTCAATTTCCTTGAGGGCCTCACGGGCGTTGGCCGGGTCCATTTGGTAGGTCTTTTTGTCGCCGAATTTGGGGGCCGAGTCCAGGGCATCCCGAAACGGACCGTAATAGGCTGAAGCGTACTTGGCAGAATAGGCCAGAATGCCTACGTCGGTGTAACCTGCCTGGTCCAGCGCCCGCCGGATGGCCCCCACCCGCCCATCCATCATGTCCGAAGGAGCGACGAAATCGGCACCGGCTGCCGCCTGGGACAGGGCCATTTTCACCAGCACCGCCACCGTTTCGTCGTTGAGGATGCGGCCCCGGTCATCCACCAACCCGTCGTGGCCATGGGTGGTAAAGGGGTCCAGCGCCACGTCCGTAAAAACCAAGATGTCCGGCATGGTGGCTTTAATGGCCCGCACGGTCCGTTGCACTAGCCCATCGGGATTAAAACTCTCGCTGCCCTGGTCATCCTTTTTGGCCTCGGGAATGACCGGAAACAAGGCAATTCCCGGAATGCCCAGCTCGGCGATGGTTTTGATTTCCTGAAGTAAGTGGGGCAAGGGATAGCGAAAACGACCGGGCATGGAGGCAATGGGCACCGGTTCCCCTTCCCCCTCCATCACAAACATGGGGTAAATCAGATCGCTGACGGTGAGGATGGTCTCCTGTACCAACCGGCGGATAGCCCCATTGCGCCGCAAGCGCCGAGGACGGTGGGTTAATTCCATAGCGCCTTCCACTGACTACCTTTTCTACTCTACTGCTTTGGGTGCGCTACAGTAGTCAGAGAGTGCTTAACACCCCGCAATAAAGGCCGCCCATGTCCGGTTTGCGCGAACTGCCCGTGTTTCCTTTGCCAGAGGTGGTCTTGTTTCCTGGCTGTCCTCTGCCTTTGCATATCTTCGAGTACCGTTATCGCATGATGATGGCCACCATCCTGGAGACGGACAAGCGCTTTGGCGTGCTGATGTGGGACCCCCAGGAGGGCCGCCCGGTCTCGGTGGGGTGCTGCGCCGAAATCCTGCGCTACGAGCGGCTGCCGGACGACCGGATGCTCATTCTCACCCTGGGCCAACAGCGGTTCCAGGTGCTGCGCTATGTGCGGGAGAAACCCTTTCGCGTCGCCCTGGTGGAGTGGATCGAAGACCAGCCCCCCAGCGAGGATTTACAACCCCTCGCGGATGAAGTGCGCCAACTACTGTATGATGTGGTGCAACTCTCGGCCAAGTTAACCGACCAGGAGGTAACCTTGCCGGAGCGCTACCCTACCCTACCCCGGGAGTTTTCCTACTGGGTGGCCAGCAATTTCCAGGGAGCGCCCCTGGAGCAGCAGGCCCTGTTGGAAATGCAGGACACCGCCAGCCGCCTGCGCCGAGAGTCGGAAATTTTGGCTTCGACCCGTAGCCACTTGGCCGCCCGTACCGCCTTGAAAGAGGTGTTCAAAGACAAAATGGAACCCAATCTCTAGGTTCGGTTTTGCCCACTGAAGCCGGCGGTGGGGGTTTGTTAAGGTGATTAGTAGATACAAAAACCATCGACCAGGAGAGTAAAGCGTCGAAGCAATGCCTATGCCCGACTTGACTGAACCGCGCGCCAATGGCCTGTGGGAGTATGTGCAATCCCTGTCGCCCGAGGTGGTGGAGCAACTCTCCCGCCCGAGCAGCCCGGAAGCGCGCCAGGTGATGGAACGCAACATTATTGGTTTGCTGGGGCAACTGCCGGCGGAGCATTTCCACGTGCAGATTACCGTGGACCGGGAGAGCTTGGGGCGGTTGCTGGCCTCGGCCATGATCAGCGGCTATTTCCTGCGCAACGTGGAGCAACGGTACGCCCTGGACCACTGCCTTCAAGAGTCCAACCCCTCCTGAGAGGTCAATTCCCGGAGCACCCTCACCAACTCACCGTAGGCGCTAGGAGATAGGCGCTCCGCTAACAGCGTCATCAGCGGAAAGAGGGGTGGTTGCGGTTCCCCCAGCACCTGGCGTCCTACCTCCCTCAGCAATCGTACCAGTTGGGTCACGTCCCCCAGAGTCCAATTCAGGGGTTCAATGATCACCGTCTTGCCGTTGTGGGTGGTGCGCTGGCGGGTCACCGGCAGACTGAGCAGGGCATCCACCTTCCGTTGCAACGCCCGCACATAGTCCCATTCCATTTCCCGCCACTGTTCCCGTCGTTGCCGCCACACCTCCTGTTGATATTGTTGCCGCTGCTGGACGTGCCGCTGCCAGAGCATGGCCAAATACTGGTCCCAAGCCGCCGACCGCTCCGCCCACTGCCAGCGACTGTACCAACGTTGTAAACGCCGTAGTCCATAGGCCGGCAGCAGGAGTTCCAATCGCCGTTGTCCCCCCATTTCCCGGTAGCGACAAAAGGCGTCATAGGCGATCTTGGGTTCCCGAGGCTGCCGTTCCCAAACCGGTTCTTGCAATACAGGTGTCATAGTTTTCAGTGTAATGCGGCCTGTCAGCCGGCCCCAACGGGTACTTCTACTCAACCGTCGATAAGGCCCACATGAACCGGGGACTCCCGGTAGCGCGTTGACTGCGTGACTAATCCAGCCCATCCTGGGGCAAAAACGTCCGATCCTGGGGCAAAGGCGCTACCGGCTCCGTGAGGGTAAATTGCCCCTGCTCAATCCAGTGCTTGAGAATCTCTGCCACCTCCAACGACCAGGAAAGACTCACCAAAGGCGCCGTCCGCACCGACGTTCCATTAATGGTGATGCGCCCGGATTTGAGTTGGGCGTAGGTCACCAGGCCAAAGGTGGGCCGCACCCGCCGGGGAATGGCAAAGTCCACCACCGGTGCCACAATATCCTCATCCTGCACGGCGCAGGCTGCGATGACCTGCTCATCCAGCACCGGAAAGGGCACCCCCACCCCCAGGTACAAGGATGGACCGTAGTGCTTGAAGAAACAACCCCGCACCCACCGGGCGTCCATCTGCCGAGCATCCCCAATCAAGGCCACTGTCGCAGCCGGGCCGATGGGCACGCGATTGGGCAGTCGCTTCTGTAAGGAGAAATGCTGCGTGCCTTCCCAAGCGATATATCCCACCCCGCCCCCTAAGAAAATCCGGGTGCCGATGCCCACACACTGCAAATCTGGGTCATTCAACAGGGGAGACAGCGCCCCGCCGCAGGCATAAACGGCATTGCCCAGCTGGGGTAACAGCGGCCCCAGGTAGGTATACAGCGTCCGATCACCCCCGTTGACCCCCACGATGAAGTTCTGGTATAGGTTGCGGGGGTTATACAGATAAAACTGGTTGATGGTGTCCTTGCGGATGCGGGTCTCCAGGGTAGCCCGGGGGTAACAGTCGGTGGCATAACCCGTGGCTTTGAGGGTCACCGCCCGCCCGGCAATCAAATCGGCAATGACATGACCGCCCCCCCGCTCGCTGCCTTCTACCTCCGACGGCTGAGACGCCCCGATGACCACATCCACCGCCCCAAACCCCGTGTAGGCCGGTACCCCGTCCAACCAGCAGCGTTGGAGTTTGATGGGGGGGTCCGTCTGGCCCAGGTTCAAAATCGCCCCTGAGGCCTCCATTGGCTCAAAGGTCCCGGTGGTAATAACATCCACCTCCCGGGCGCAACGGCTTACTCCCCACTCCTTGACCCGGGCCTTGAGTTCCGCCGCCGTCCAGACAACCGCTCGCCGCTCCTGGATTTTGGCGTTGATCTCCGCCAGGGTACGCCGGGTCATTCGGTGGCCGGTGCCAGGTCGTCCTCCGTACTTCCCCGTTGTCGTCCCCGCGTCAGGGCGTTGTACAGCATGATGCCGATCGCCTTGATGAGATTCCCCTCCAGCTCCCGGAACATCTGCATGTTCAGGCCAAAGGCATGGTTCGCCTCCTGGACGATGGCGTTCACCGTCTCGGCATCCACCGGCAGGCTGTCTAAGGTGCGGCGGTAGTGGGCTTTGAATGCTTTTTCGTCAGGGATTTGCTCAAACCGGTAGAAGGCCACCCCTTCTTCCCCCAAGTTCATAGCGTTTTGGGCGATTTTCTTCAAAAGCTGGCCGCCTGACAAATCCCCCAAGTAGCGGGTGTAGGCATGGGCCACCAGCAGCTCTGGCTGGGTTTGCGCCACCTCCTCAATCCGCTGCACGTAGGTCCGACCGGCTGGGGAGAGTTGAATTTCCTCGCGCCACTGGGGGCCATAGTAGAAAGCCAAGTCCTTCTCCAGGGCCGGTTGACGCACCAGTTCCGGGAAGTATATAGGGCCAACGACGGGGTGATCCCGGTGCCGGGCCATCGCCGCCTCCAGCGCCCCATAGACAAAATAGAAATTCGCCACCAGCTTGCGATAGGACTGTTTTTCTACTACCCCTTTGAGAAAACACCGGACGAAGCCGACGTTCTCCGCCATGGTGTGGGCTTTTTTCGTACCTTCCCGTAGGGCCAACGCCAATTGACTACCCATAATCAAACGTCCGTCTTATGATGTGAACAAGGACCAGCCCTGGACCTAGGTTCCAGTCGCCCCCCATTAACTAAACATAAAGCCTGGATTTCCCCCTTACCATTACAAATCATTAAGGAACCCAGGATGGCGACTCGCACCATTCTCCAGTGTGGACATCCTCTACTGCACCAGCCGGCGCAACCGGTACTGGCGGTGGACGCGGCAGAGGTACAAGCCCTGGCCCAGGAACTGGTGCAGGTGTGTCTGGAGGCCCAGGGGGTCGGGTTGGCTGCACCCCAGATCGGCGTGCCTTGGCAAATCCTGGTGGTGGCCTCTCGTCCCAATCCCCGTTACCCCACCGCGCCGACGATGGCCCCCCTAGTGATGATCAACCCGGAGATCACGGCCACCGCTGGCGAACCGGTCTGGGGCTGGGAGGGCTGCCTGAGTGTTCCTAACCGCCGGGGGTTGGTGGCCCGGGCGCCCTGGATACAGGTGCGTTATCTGGATCTCCAAGGTCGGGAAATGACCCAGGAATTCACGGATTTTGTGGCCCGCATCGTCCAGCACGAATACGACCATTTACAGGGTCGGTTGTTTCTCGACCGCCGGCCCCAACGACTGTTGAGCGAAGCCGAATACCGAGCGCAGGTCCTCAGGGCCTGATCCCAAAAAATTTCTGTGGTTTTGTCCCCAACCGAAGCGGTTGTGCGATAGTAGCAGGCAGCCCATAGGTGCAATGCCCATTGACAACGATGGTTTCCCCCCTGGTTTCGGCAGTGTTTGTGTTTGTCCTGGCGGCGTTTGCCGGGTTTGAGGTGATCAACAAGGTGCCGCCGACATTGCATACCCCCTTGATGTCAGGGTCGAATGCCATTTCGGGCATTGCGGTGGTGGGGGCGATTTTGTTGGCGGGTCATGGGGATGACGTCCTGAGTCAGGCCCTGGGGGTGTTGGCCATTGCCCTAGCCACGGTCAATGTGGTGGGGGGCTTTCTGGTGACGGACCGCATGTTGCAGATGTTCAAAAAGTAGGCCATGGACCTAGCCAGTACGCCGACTGCCATTGAATTGCTTTACCTGGCGGCGGTTTCCCTGTTCATCGTTGGGATTAAACAATTAGGTTCACCGGCGACGGCGCGACGGGGCAATCGCTGGGCGGCACTGGGAATGCTGCTGGCGGTCGTCGGCACCCTAGGGCAACAGGGGGTCTTGCATTATGGCTCTATCGTGCTGGGGTTACTGGTGGGGGCGGGGGTAGGTGCCTGGCTGGCTTACCGGGTGGAGATGACGGCCATGCCCCAGATGGTGGGTCTGCTCAATGGCCTGGGGGGCGCAGCGTCGCTGTTGATTGCCACGGGGGAATTTTGGCGCAGCGTCCTGGGGGGAGTGCCCTTACCCTATGGGGCTTTGGTTTCTACGGTGCTGGGGGTGATCATCGGCGGGGTGACCTTTACCGGTAGCCTGGTGGCCTTTGCCAAGTTGCAGGGCTGGATGACGGGTCAACCAGTGGTGTTGCCGGGACAACAGTGGCTGGCACTGACGCTGGCGGTCGCAACCCTGACAGCAGGGGGTCTCCTGGGGTGGTTGCCCCTAGCGGTGCCGGTTTTGGGCTGGTTGCTGGTCTTATCGTTGGTGCTGGGAGTGCTCTTTGTCCTGCCGGTTGGGGGTGCTGATATGCCGGTGGTGATCTCCCTGTTGAATGCCTTTTCGGGACTGGCGGCCGCGGCGACCGGCTTTATCCTGCTCAACGATGCCCTGGTGGTGTCAGGGGCGTTGGTGGGGGCCTCCGGCCTGATCTTGACCCAGATCATGTGCAAGGCCATGAACCGCTCCCTGACGAACGTATTGTTTGGGGCCTTCACGGCTAAACAGGCAGGGGTAGCTGGGGCCGATATTCGGGGGACCATCCGGCGCACCGATGTGGAAGAAACGGCCATGATGCTGGCCTACGCGCGTTCAGTGGTCATCGTGCCAGGATACGGGATGGCGGTGGCCCAGGCGCAGCATGCCCTCCGGGAGTTGGCCGATGCCCTCCAGCGGCGAGGGGTGGATGTCAAATACGCCATTCATCCGGTAGCAGGACGGATGCCGGGCCACATGAACGTTTTGCTGGCAGAGGCCAACGTCCCCTACACGCAGCTCTACGATATGGATGCGATTAATCCCGAATTTGCCCATACGGACGTGGTGCTGGTGGTGGGGGCCAACGATGTGGTCAATCCCGCTGCCCGTCATGACCGACACAGTCCTATCTACGGCATGCCCATTTTGGAGGTGGACAAAGCCAAGCACACCATTGTCATCAAACGCAGTATGAATCCGGGGTATTCCGGTGTGGAGAATGAATTGTTTTACCAGGAACGCACCGCCATGTTGTTTGGCAACGCCCGGGATGTGTTGACCCAGTTGCTCAATGAAGTCAAACAATTAGCCTAGACGCCCCCAAGGCCAGATGCCGAGTAATTGGGCAGGGCATCTCTAATAGTTGAGTCCGGATAAAGGGCAAAGCGACACCCTTGACCCCTAAGCCGGTTAACTTTACAGCTATCAACAAATACCAGCCTCCCTACCTGGTCAACCCTACCCCATTGACCCTGACCAGCCTTTGACTCCCCCAGGACCCTATCAGTAGATACACGGAGAAGGAAGGGGGGGCTTTAACGCCTTATTAACCAACTGCTAACCCAATTTATATCTAGCCCATCCCGATTTGGGGTTAAGATTTTAAGCAGGATTGACTGCTAAGCCAGCGTTACTTTGAAGGGGTCAAGGGGCAGTGACATGGAAGAAATAACCCAACAAACAGCAGTGATGGATTACCGGGTGAGTGACCTGCCGTACACGGACTATTGTGTGGACCCCAGCACCATCGGTAAGGAAGTGTGGACGCGCTTGCATGAGGATGTGGAGGTGTCAGGGGTGATCCTCCTGCGGGAAGACCAGTTGGTGGGGGTGATTTCCCGGCGACGGTTTCTTGAGCGGATGAGTCGGCCCTACAGTTTGGAGATCTATCTCAAGCGCCCTATCGAGGCCCTGTTAGAGGTGGAAAATGTCCCGGTATTAGAGGTGCCAGGGGATGCTCGGATTGATGAAGTGGTGACGGCGGCCCTCAATCGTCCCCTAGAGTTGGTTTATGAACCGGTGGTGGTGATTATTCCCGGTGAAAGGCCCCGCCTGGTGGAATTACATGTTCTCCTGTTAGCCCAGTCACAGATGCTCGCCGCCGCCAATGCCATCATTCAGCAGAAGACGGTGGAATTGCAGCAGAGCCTAGACCGCTTGACGCAAGAGCAAAATCGGGTGCGGGAATATACGCGCTTGTTGGAAATCAAGCAAATAGAGAGCAAACAGCGCAATGACCTGCTCCAGGCCCAGCAGGAGGAATTGACCCATAAAACTAGGGAGATTGAAGCACTCAACGAACGGTTTGTGCGTATCGGCCAGTTGCTGTCTTTAGAGGGCAAAAAAGCGTTCCAGGCTACCTTTGCCGGAGTCAATAACATTTGCAACACCACCGATCAGATCATCAGTGTGGGGCAGGCCCTGGAAAAAGAACTAGAGGCGGTGGATAATGCCACCAAGATCATTGAAGACGTGAGTAAGCAGGTGCGTCACCTGGCGGTGCAGGCGGCGGTGATTGCCAATCAGTCAGGGGGACAGTTGGCCGGTTTTGGTTACATTACCTCGGAAATCGGCAAGCTGGTGAGCCAGACCTTTGAGGCCAGTAGCCAGGTGAACCGCATCGCCAGCCGGTTCCGCACCAAGATTCAGGAAAACAGTGAGGCTGCCCGGTCCACCGCCGAAACGGCCCGCTCCTTGATTCAAAAAATCCAGCGGGCAGAAATGGCCCTGAACGAATTGGAGCAGTTGGTGGGCACGGCGGTCAGCCCGACCGGTTCGCCGGAGCAGGTCCAGCAACTGATCCGCAGCGATACCACGCCCGGTACGGCCACCCGCCTACAACTGGTGGAGGAGAGCACCACCTTCCAGCCGGAACCCTTGGCAGAACAGGACGTGGCTAACGGCCTCTGAAGCCAGCACCTGTTTGGATAAGCGGCAAAGGGGAAGCGTCCTAGGGCTGGGGGGATGGTCAAGTCGTGTAAGCAGTGTTTCAGTGATGACGGGCGATCAGGGGGTATTCACGTCGAGGAAGCGGCTGGTCCCCCGTGTCTAGGGTTTTTCTGCCCCCTACAATAGGGGGAAAGGGTGGAGAATTGGCTATGTTACTGAAAAGTACGACCCGGCATGTGCGGATTTTTGCTGCCACCGTCCAAGACGGGGTGCTGGTGCCCAGTGAAACGGAATTGACGGTGGATGTGGACCCGGACAACGAATTCAATTGGACAGAGGAAACCGTTGCCAAGGTGCACCAAAAATTCGCTGAGCTGGTGCAAGCCTACCGGGGTTCTGACCTGACGGACTATACCCTGCGCCGGATTGGGTCGGATTTGGAACATTTCATCCGGGGCATGTTGCAGCGCGGCGAAATTTCCTACAACCTCAACAGCCGCGTGTTGAACTACAGCATGGGCCGCCCCCGCCTGGATAGCCCGTCCGGTTCCTAACCGTACAACCGCTGGGCGGCATCGCTCAACAACCACCGTGCTACTTGGGCATCTCCCTCCTCCCAGGCCAGGCGTTCGGCGGCGGCAAGAATGTGCTGGATGATCTGGCGGGGCGTCATGACTCGGGACATCTCGGTGACAACGGCAGTGGCGGCCTGCATATCCCGTTGGCGTAGAGCGCTGGTTAACCGCTGGTGCAGCATAAACCCCCCTCTTCCAATCACAAGCGCTGATGAGTGGGATTAGTAATTTTTATATATAGCCGGGATGGCGGGGCGCTGGGGCCGTCTTTATCGGGCCATTTGTGTTTTTTCAGGTCCGTTGACAAATGCTTGATATTTCTTAAACCGGAATCGGCTAGGCTGGGGAGTGGTGTCAAGGACGCTGGTTGTCATGAAGCCATCCCTGGCCCGCATTGCCGGTTTGGTTGCGATTGCTACCCTGGTGAGCAAGGTGCTGGGGTTGGTGCGGGAACAGGCCATTGCGGCGACGTTTGGAGTGGGGGTGGTCGCCGACGCCTACAGCTATGCCTATGTAATTCCCGGGTTTTTGCTCATCCTGCTGGGGGGAATCAACGGGCCGTTCCACAGCGCCATCGTCAGCGTGGTCAGCAAGCACGACGAGCAGGAGGCGGCCGTCATTGTGGAAACGGTGATGACCTGGGTGACGGTGGTGTTGCTGGCGCTAGCGGGGTTAATGTTCCTGGGGGCGGAACCCCTGTTGCGACTGGTGGCACCGGGATTGACGGCGACGCCCACCGGACAAATCACCCAAGCCATTGCCCTGGCCCAATTGCGCATTATGGCGCCCCTGGCGGTCCTGGCGGGTTGGATCGGCATTGGGTTTGGGGTGTTGACGGCGCGGGACCAGTACTGGCTGCCGGCCATTAGCCCCCTATTTTCCAGCCTGAGTGTGCTGGTGGGATTGGCGGGACTGTGGCTGGGGTTGCGGGAACGGCTCTGGCAACCAGAAACGGCCCTGTTGGGGGGACAGGTGCTGGCCGCCAGTGTCTTGGCTGGGGGGGTGTTGCAATGGCTGGTACAGTTACCGCCGCAAATGCGTCTGGGGATTCGCTGGGGGCGCTGGCGCTGGCAGTGGCGACATCCGGGGGTGCAAGCGGTCTTGAAGGTGTTGTTGCCGGCGACCTTTGCCTCGGGGATGCTCCACATCAATGTCTATGTGGATTTGCAATTTGCGTCCTACATTCCGGCGGCGGCGGCGGCCCTGGGCTATGCCAATTTGCTGGTGCAGGCGCCCTTGGGGATTCTCTCCAATATGATCCTGGTGCCCTATCTGCCCCTGTTTGCCCGGTTGAGCGACCCCCAGGACTGGCCGGAATTGCGCCAGCGCCTGCGCCAGAGTTTGGTGCTGGTGGCCCTGGTGATGGTGCCCCTGGGGATACTGCTGGCGGTGTTGGCCCTGCCTTTGGTGCGGGTGATCTACGAGCGCTACGCCTTTGATGCCCAGGCGTCCCGGTTGGTGAGCAGCATCCTGACGGCCTACGGGGTGGGGATGTTTGTTTATCTGGCCCGGGATGTGCTGGTGCGGGTGTTTTATGCCCTGGGGGATGGGGAGACCCCCTTTCGCCTGAGTTTGGTGGGCATTGGCCTGAACGCGCTGTTGGATTGGGGACTGGTGCAGGTTATGGGGGCACCAGGCCTGGCCTTGGCCACCGCTGGGGTGAACCTGGTGACATTTTTGGGCCTGTTTGTCCTGCTGCACCGGCGACTGGGGGGATTGCCCTGGCGGGCCTGGCTGGGAGTGCTCCTGCAAATCACGGCGGTAAGTGGGCTTGGGGGAGCGGTCGCCGGTATACTGTGGCGCTGGAGTTACCCCTGGTTGGGGACACTGGGAGGATTGGGGCTGGCGGCTACAGCCGGGGTGCTGGTGATAGTTGCCGCTCTGGCCTATGCCCCTGTCCCGGAGACGCAATTGCTATGGGCTAAAATAACGGCCCGGCTGCCTAAGGCTTAAAAAGTCAAGCACAACCCCTGGACAAATCACCAAAGCCGATTTATGATTTTAGATTGTGTCACTAATCCACCGTCTCCGGTGGGGGATACTGGCGGGATGGAGTTGGTCCATGCCGTTAAGTCCTGAAGGTGGCAGGTTCTGAGCTTGAGCGGTAGCCAAAGTTCATAACCCGGATCAGGTCGCCAGTGGCGGGTGACCATGTTGTTGTGAATGGGTGAGCGTTAGGAGTCCGAGCGGTGGCACTGGGAATCCTAGGGACCAAGTTGGGGATGACCCAGCTTTTTGATGAGACGGGCAAGGCGGTGCCGGTGACGGTGGTGCAGGCAGGACCCTGTACCGTGACCCAGGTGAAAACGGTGGCGACGGATGGGTACAACGCCGTGCAACTGGGTTATGGGGTGACGCGGGAAAAGCGCCTGACCAAGCCGGAACGGGGCCATCTGCAAAAGGCGGGTGCTCCCTGGTTGAAGCACCTGCGGGAGTACCGGCTGGACAATCCCACCCAATATCAATTGGGGCAACAAATTACGGTGGACATTTTCCAACCAGGGCAAAAGGTGGACGTGACGGGCACCAGTATTGGCCGGGGGTTTGCCGGTTATCAAAAGCGGCACCACTTTGGTCGGGGACCCATGGCGCACGGTTCCAAGAACCACCGCCAGCCCGGTTCCATTGGGCCAGGGACGACGCCGGGGCGGGTTTATCCGGGAAAACGCATGGCCGGTCACATGGGCAACGCGCGGGTGACAATTAAGGACCTGCGTATCTTTAAGGTGGATGCGGAACGTCACCTGCTGGTTATCCAGGGGTCGGTGCCGGGCAAACCGGGGTCGTTGCTGAGCATTCAGCCGGCCAAGTACGTGGGGGCGCAAAAGGGGTAAAGCCTATGGTGGCGCTGGTGGTTAAAGATTGGCAGGGGGGAACCAAGGGGGAAGCGACCTTGGAGCTACAGGTGGCCCGTCCGGAAACGGCCAACCATATCCTGCATCGGGCGCTCGTGCGGCAGCTGGCCCATGCCCGTCAGGGAACCGCTTGCACCAAAACCCGGGCGGAAGTGAGCGGCGGTGGGCGTAAACCCTGGCGGCAAAAGGGCACTGGTCGGGCGCGGGCGGGTTCGATCCGGTCTCCCCTGTGGCGGGGGGGTGGGGTGGTCTTTGGCCCGAAGCCCCGGGATTACGAACTGAAGATGAATCGCAAGGAGCGGCGCTTGGCCCTGCGGACTGCCCTGATGAGTCGGGTGGATCAGACGATTGTGGTGGAGGACTTTGCCGACCAACTACCCCGCCCCAAAACCAAGGAGATAGTGCAGGCCCTGGGACGCTGGGGGGTGCAACCGGAGCAGAAGGTTCTGCTGATCGTCCCGGAGATTACCGAGACGGTGGGGTTATCGGTGCGCAATGTGCCCTGGATTACCTTGCTGCGAGCGGACCAGCTCAATGTGTGGGATATTCTCCATGCGGACACCCTGGTGGTGACGGTGGGGGCGTTACACAAAATTCAGGAGGTGTACAGCGATGGGTCGCACAACGACGCTCAAACCCCAGCAGCATGACCCCCGTCGCCTGGTGGACTGTATTCTCCGCCCGCTGGTGACGGAGAAGGCTACCACATTGCTGGAACAAAACCAGTACACCTTTGCTGTGGACCCCAAGGCCACCAAGCCGGAAATCAAGGCGGCGATCGAAATGCTCTTTAACGTCAAAGTGGTGGGGGTGAACACCTTGCACCCGGCGGAGAAAAAGCGGCGGGTGGGTCGCCTGGTGGGCCGCAAACCTCACTACAAAAAGGCGATTGTCACCCTGGCGCCCGGTGACAAGATCGTCCTGTTCCCGGAAGTTTAGGAGGTGGTTTATGCCGTTACGTGTTTATCGCCCATTGACGCCAGGTACCCGGGGACGGTCGGTCTCGGATTTTGCGGAAATCACCAAGACGGAGCCGGAAAAATCCCTGGTGCGGTTTCACCACTCCGCCAAGGGGCGCAACAACCGGGGGGTAATTACCACGCGGCACCGGGGGGGTGGCCACAAGCGGCTTTACCGGATCGTTGATTTTCGTCGGGATAAGCGGGGGATCCCGGCCAAGGTGGCGGCCATCGAATACGACCCCAACCGCAATGCCCGTATTGCTCTGCTGCATTACCGGGACGGGGAAAAGCGCTATATTTTGCATCCCCGGGGTCTGGAGGTGGGGGCGACGGTGATGGCCGGTCCAGAGGCGCCTATTGAGGTGGGGAATGCTTTGCCCCTGAGCCATATCCCCCTGGGGACAGAGGTCCATAACGTGGAACTGACGCCCGGCAAGGGGGGGCAAATCGTGCGGGCAGCCGGCACCAGCGCCCAAGTGGTGGCCAAGGAGGGGGACTACGTAGCCCTACGACTGCCCTCGGGGGAGGTGCGCCTGTTCCGCAAGGAGGCCTACGCCACCATTGGCCAGGTGGGGAATGTGGACAGCAACAACATCACCCTAGGCAAGGCGGGGCGCAAGCGGTGGCTGGGGCGGAGGCCGGAAGTGCGGGGAGCGGCTATGAACCCGGTGGACCACCCCCACGGTGGTGGAGAGGGCAAGGCACCCGTTGGTCGTCCGGGTCCGGTCACCCCCTGGGGGAAACCGGCTCTGGGGCACAAGACCCGCAAGCCCCGCAAGGCCAGCGATAAGTTGATCCTGCGTCGTCGTAAGTAGGGGGAGGAGGCTATGCCACGGTCGTTGAAAAAAGGCCCCTTTGTGGCGGACCACCTGCTGCGTAAGATCGAGAAGCTCAACCAGCGCAACGAAAAGCAGGTGATCAAAACTTGGTCCCGGGCGTCCACCATCGTCCCGGCGATGATCGGCCACACGATTGCGGTGTATAACGGCAAGCAGCATGTGCCGGTCTATATCACCGACCAGATGGTGGGGCACAAGCTGGGGGAATTTGCGCCAACCCGTACGTTCCGGGGGCACACCAAGAGTGATAAAAAAGCGAAGCGCTAGGAGGGGGTTATGGCGATAGCAACGGAGGGGCCAGAGGTGCGGGCGGTACTGCGCTATGCCCGGTTGTCACCCCATAAGGTGCGGCGGGTGTTGGACCAGATCCGGGGGCGCACCTACCGGGAGGCCCTGATGATCCTGGAGTTTATGCCCTATCGTCCCTGCCAACCGGTGATGAAGCTCTTGCGTTCGGCGGCGGCCAATGCGGAGCACAACAACGGTCTAGACCGGACCAAATTGGTGATTACCCGGGCAACGGCGGATGCAGGACCGATGCTCAAGCGTTACCAACCCCGGGCGCGGGGTCAAGCCTATGCCATCCACAAACCCACCTGTCACATCGTGATCGGGGTGCGGCAGCAAGCCGAGCAGCCAACGCCAAAGGAGGACCGGTGAAATGGGGCAAAAGACACATCCGGTAGGATTTCGGTTAGGGATTACCCGGGAGCATCTCTCGCGCTGGTTTGCGCCGCATCGGCAGTACCCAGAGCTGTTGCAGGAGGATTTTCGCATTCGTCAGTTCGTTGCGCAGAGGCTGGCCAAGGCGGCCATTGCCCGGGTACATATTCAGCGTAAGGCCGACCAGATTGAGTTGGTGCTCCACACGGGCCGACCGGGGGTGGTGGTGGGCCAGCGGGGGGCCGGTATTGAAGCCCTACGTAAGGAAATCGAGCAATTGTTGGGGCGCCAGCAGGTGAAGATTCGGGTGGTGGAGATCAACAAGGTGGATGCGGAGGCCCCCTTGCTAGCGGATTACATCGTTGAGCAACTGGAGAAACGGGTGGCGTTCCGGCGGGCGATTAAACAGGCGGTGCAACGGGCGCAACGGGCGGAAGTGCCGGGCATCAAGGTGATGGTCTCCGGGCGGCTCAACGGCGCGGAGATTGCTCGTAGCGAGTGGGTGCGGGAAGGACGGGTGCCCCTACAAACCCTGCGGGCGGACATTGACTACGCCTACCGCACGGCCAAGACCGTCTATGGGATTCTGGGGGTGAAGGTGTGGGTATTTCGGGGGGAAGTCGTGCCCAAACCCCAACAGGAGGCCCTGCCGGCCCGGCTTGGTAAACCAGTGCGTCCCCCCCGGCGGCGTCAGCAGTTTGAAGACCGTTCCGAGGCCGACGTGCAGGAGTAGTGGCTTATGTTGCAACCCAAGCGCACCAAATTCCGCAAGCAGCAGCGGGGCACCATGAAGGGGGTAGCCACCCGGGGCAATACCCTGGTGTTCGGGGACTACGGACTCCAGGCACTAGCACCCGCTTGGATTACGGCGCGGCAAATCGAGGCCTGTCGGCGGGCCATGAACCGTTGTATCAAGCGGGTGGGCAAAATTTGGATTCGCATTTTCCCCGATAAGCCCGTGACCATGCGCCCGGCGGAAACCCGAATGGGGTCCGGCAAGGGGTCGCCGGAGTACTGGGTGGCGGTGGTCAAACCCGGCACGGTCCTGTTTGAGATGGGCAACGGTGTGCCGGAGGCGGTGGCCCGGGAGGCGATGCGCTTGGCAGCCTACAAATTGCCCATCAAGACAAAATTCATTACACGGGCGGAACAGGAGGTGACCCAACATGGCGTTTCCCAAGATGGATGAGATACGGGACTGGGACGATGCCCGTATTGCCGAGGAGATCGTGGCGCTCAAAAAACGGCTGTTTGAACTGCGGTTTCGCCAGGCCACTCGCCAGCCGGTCAAACCCCACGAATTCCGCCACGCCCGGCATCGGTTGGCTCAACTTTTAACCCTGGAGCACGAACGCAGGAGGCAGGCCCATGGCGGTTAAGGAGTTTGTCGGCGTGGTGGTCAGTAACAAGATGGACAAGACGGTGGTGGTGGCGGTAGAAAGCCGGGTGGCCCATCCCCGCTACGGCAAGATCGTGGTGCGCACTAAGAAATACAAAGCCCACGATGAGGACAATCGCTGCCAAGAAGGGGACCGGGTGCGCATCCAGGAAACCCGTCCCCTCAGTCGGACCAAACGCTGGCGGGTGGTGGAGATTCTCAGCAGTAAGGCAGGAGGTGGGTCATGATCCAACCGCAAACCTATTTGAACGTGGCCGACAACAGTGGCGCCCGCCGGCTGATGTGCATCCGGGTACTGGGTTCGACAGTGGGCAGCAAGGGCCTCACCAAGGGGGGTGGGGGCAATAAGCGGGCCGCCGGTATCGGCGATGTGATCGTGGCGGTGGTGAAGGACGCTGCCCCCAACATGCCGGTGAAAAAATCGGACGTGGTGCGGGCGGTGATCGTGCGAACCCGCAAGAACCTGCGCCGGGAAAGCGGTATGAGTATTCGCTTTGACGACAACGCCGCCGTGATCATCAACAAAGACGGCAACCCCCGGGGGACGCGGGTGTTTGGGCCGGTGGCGCGGGAGCTACGGGACCGCAACTTTACCAAAATCATTTCACTGGCGCCGGAGGTGTTGTGATGGTGAAGCGCTTGCAACCGGGGTTGGTCAAAAAGCTGGTCAAGCAGGTGGGGGTGCGTAAACACCGCAGCGGCCTGCGTTACAAGATGCATGTGCGGCAGGGGGATTTGGTGCAGGTGATCAGCGGCGATGACAAGGGCAAGGTGGGGGAAGTGCTCAAGGTGATCCCAGAGACCAGCCAGGTGATCGTCGCCGGGGTGAACATCCGCACCAAGCACGTCAAGCCCCAGCGGGAGGGGGAAAAGGGGCGCATTGTGCGCCAGGAGGCCCCCATCCACAGCAGTAAGGTCATGCTCTATTCCAAGGAAAAGGAGGTGGCCAGCCGCATCTGCTACACCTACACCGAGGATGGGCAGAAGGTGCGGATGCTGAAGAAAACCGGTGAAATTCTCTTACCCAAGGTGCCGAAGAAAGGGACGTAACCATGGCGCAGCGACTCAAGACCTACTACCAGGAAACGGTGGTGCCCCGCCTGATGCAGGAGTTTAATTACACCAACGTGCATCAGGTACCCAAGCTGGTGAAGGTGACTATTAACCGGGGGCTGGGGGAGGCCTCCCAAAACGCCAAGGCCCTGGAGTCCTCCATCCAGGAAATCAGTCTGATTACGGGGCAGCGGCCGGTGGTCACCCGGGCCAAAAAGGCCATTGCCGGGTTTAAGATTCGCAAGGGGATGCCGGTGGGCCTGATGGTGACCCTGCGGGGGGACCGGATGTACAGCTTTTTGGAGCGGTTGATTCACCTGGCCCTGCCCCGGATTCGGGATTTTCGCGGTATCAGCCCCAAGAGTTTCGATGGGCGCGGTAACTATACCCTGGGGATCAAAGAGCAGTTGATTTTCCCGGAGATTGACTATGACAAGATTGACAAGATTCGGGGCATGGACATTTCCATCATCACCACCGCCCGCACGGACCGGGAGGGGTTGGCCTTGCTCAAAGCCTTGGGTATGCCGTTTCGGGAGAACTAACGATGGTTAACGACACCATTGCCGATATGCTCACCCGGATTCGCAACGCCGGCATGGCCCGCCACCGCACGGTAGAGGTACCGGCCACCCGCATGACCCGCAGCATTGCCCAGGTGCTCAAAAACGAAGGGTTCATCCAGGATTTCACCGAGCAGGGGGAAGGGGTGAAGCGGTCGCTGGTGATTACGCTCAAATACACGGGCAAGCGCCAGCGGCAACCGGTGATTCGGGCTCTGAAGCGGGTGAGTCGCCCGGGTTTGCGGGTGTATGCTGGTTATCGGGACTTACCCCGGGTGATGGGGGGCATCGGTATCGCCGTACTTTCTACGTCCCGGGGGATTATGACCGACCGGGAGGCCCGCAAAAACGGCGTCGGTGGGGAAGTGTTGTGTTACATCTGGTAGGAGCAGCCATGTCCCGGATTGGTAAACGACCGATTCCTATCCCGGCCAAGGTGACGGTGGCCTTGGATGGGCAACGGGTGACGGTCAAAGGTCCCAAGGGGGAATTGCAGCGGGAGTTGCCCAGCGGGGTGACGGTACAGCAGCAGGATAACCTACTGGTGGTGCAGCGGGCGGATGACTCCCGGCGTAACCGGCAGTTGCATGGTCTGTGCCGGACGCTGGTGGCCAATATGGTGGAGGGGGTGGCCAATGCCTTTGAGCGCAAGTTAGAGATTCAGGGGGTGGGCTACCGGGCGCAAATGTCCGGTTCTAAGCTGGTGTTGACGGTGGGCTACAGTCACCCGGTGGAAATTACGCCGCCGCCGGGGATTACCCTGAGTGTAGAAGATGCCAGCGGCAAGCCCGTCAATCAGGGAACCATTGTGGCGGTGCGGGGCATTGACAAGGAACTGGTGGGCAACGTGGCGGCCCAGATCCGGTTTGTCCGCCCGCCGGAACCCTACAAGGGCAAAGGCATTCGCTACCTTGGCGAAGTAGTGCGTCGCAAGGAAGGGAAAACCGGTGGGAAGAAGAAGTAGGTGATGCTATGAAACTGAGCCGTATTGAAGCCATCAAGCGCCGCCATCGGCGTATCCGCAAGCGGGTCTTTGGGACACCGGAGCGCCCCCGTTTGGCCGTATTTCGCTCACACCAGCACATTTACGCCCAGGTGATTGACGACACCCGCCATCACACCCTAGCGGCGGCCTCTTCCCTGGAGCCGGCCCTGCGCCAGGAACTGGACAATAACGGCGCCACCTGTGCGGCCTCTACCCGGGTGGGGCAGTTGATTGCCGAGCGGGCCTTGGCCCAGGGCATCCGCAGGGTGGTGTTTGACCGGGGGGGTTACCTGTACCACGGACGGGTGAAGGCTCTGGCAGAGGCAGCCCGAGCAGCGGGATTGGAGTTCTAGTCAAGGAGTGGTGAGCTATGGCCAAAGAGCGTCGCAGTAAAGCAGCCCGCACCCCCGAAAAGGAACCGGAATGGCAGGAACGGGTGGTGCAGACCCGGCGGGTGACCAAGGTGGTCAAGGGGGGTAAAAAACTCAGCTTCCGGGCAATTGTGGTGGTGGGCAACGAGAAGGGTCAGGTGGGCGTCGGGGTCGGCAAGGCCAATGACGTCAGCAGCGCCGTGCGTAAGGGGGTGGCCGATGGCAAGAAACATCTGATCACAGTGCCTTTGACCCGGACTAACTCGATTCCCCATCCTACTCAGGCCAGCGCCGGGGCAGCGACCGTATTTATGCGACCGGCAGCACCAGGAACGGGAGTGATCGCCGGGGGAGCGGTGCGTACGGTGCTAGAGCTAGCGGGGGTGAAAAACGTTCTGGCCAAGCAGTTGGGGTCCAGCAATCCTTTGAACAATGCACGGGCAACGATTGCCGCCTTGGCCAGTCTGCGCACCTTTTCCCAGGTGGCCAAAGAGCGCGGGATTCCTGTGGAACAGTTGTACGACGTAGGTGAGCGCCATGAAACTGCATGAACTCCGTCCCCAACCGGGTTCCCGCAAACGGCGGCGGCGGGTCGGTCGTGGGATTAGCGCCGGGCAAGGGGCCAGTTGTGGTTTTGGCATGCGGGGGCAAAAATCCCGTTCGGGCCGGGGGACGCGCCCAGGCTTTGAGGGGGGGCAAAACCCGCTGTATCGCCGCATTCCCAAATTGCATGGGTTTACGCCCGTCCATCCCAAGCGCTATACGGTGATCAATGTGGGGCGGTTGGTGGCTTGGGATGGCCCGCAACCCATTACCCTGGAGGCTTTGCAGGCAGCCGGTTGGGTCAAGCAACCCCAGGGGCCGCTAAAGGTGCTGGGGGATGGGGAAATTGACCGGCCTATTACGGTGGTGGCAGCGGCTTTTAGCGCGTCGGCTGAGCAAAAAATCACGGCGGCGGGGGGGACCTGTCAAATCGCTGGGTCATGACCGGCTTGTGTGGACCTGAAAAACCTACTTTAATAGCGGTGGGGTGTTAGGGCACCATGCAGGAGAAGTTAAAACTGTTACAGGCCGTGGCGGCGACCAATCGGGGATTGTTGGTGACCCCCCAGCTGCAGGCGGAGATTGACCAACTGGTGCGCCGGTTAGAAGCCCAAAATCCCACGCTCAACCCGGTGCAGGCCACGGAACTCCTGAGCGGGTGTTGGCAGTTGCTCTACACCACTAGCCGGGATGTGCTGAGTTTGGGGCGCTTGCCGGTGGTCACCCTGGGCCAGATCTACCAGGTGATCCAAGCCGACCGCAATCGGGTGTACAACGTTGCTGAGGTGCAGGGGTTGCCGGGGTTGGAGGGGTTGGTAACGGTCAAGGCCCGGTTTGAGGTGGTTAGTCCCAGCCGGATTGCCATTTACTTTGAACAGAGTCTGGTGGGGTTGCAGGCGCTGGTGGGCTACCAACAAAATCCCACCCGTTGGCTAAGTCGCCTGGAGCAGGAGGACAACCTGCCTTTGGTGCGCATCCCCCTGGACAGCAACCGGTCCCAGGGCTGGCTGGACATCACCTATCTGGACATTGACCTGCGCATTAGCCGGGGGGATAAGGGGAATCTGTTTGTGCTGGGGCGGGCCGGTTAACGGCGGGCCAATTTTTTGTTCACCTTGCGCAGGCGAATGGATTTAGGGGTCACTTCCACCAGCTCATCGGGACCGATGTATTCCAGTGCCCGTTCCAGGGTCATTTCCACCGGTGGTTGGAGTTGGGTGAGTTCCTCGGCTCCGGCTGCGCGCATGTTGGTCAGGTGCTTGGTTTTGCAGACGTTGAGTTCCAGGTCTTGGGGCCGGTTGTGCTCCCCCACGATCATGCCCCTATAGACGCGGGTGCCCGGCGTGATGAAAAACACCCCCCGGTCTTCGGCGTTTTTCAGGGCGTAAAAGGTGGCTTCCCCCTCTTCGAGGGCGATGAGCACCCCGTTGCGGCGGGTTTCGATGGGGCCGGCCAGGGGGCGATAGTCTAGGAAACTGTGGCTCAGAATGCCCTCGCCCCGGGTCAGACGCAAAAACTCGCTGCGAAAGCCTACCAACCCCCGCGCCGGGATGATGAATTCCAATTGGGTACGCCCGTTGCCCCCTACCTGCATGTCCTGCATTTCTCCCCGCCGGGGACCGAGGGCCTCAATGCAACTGCCTACGGCCTCGTCCGGCACATCCAGCACCAGGTACTCATAGGGTTCGCAGGGTTGGCCGTCAATTTGCCGGTAAATCACCTGGGGCTGGGACACTTGAAACTCGTAGCCCTCCCGGCGCATGGTTTCGATGAGAATACCCAGGTGCAATTCGCCACGCCCCGATACCAAGAAGCGGTCCGTGTCTTCCGTCTCCTCCACTCGCAGAGCCACGTTGGTTTCCAGCTCCCGGAATAGGCGCTCCCGCAACTGCCGCGACGTGACGAATTTGCCCTCTTGGCCGGCGAAGGGGGAATCGTTGACGGAAAAGGTCATCTGTAGGGTTGGCTCGTCCACCTTGATCAGGGGCAGGGCCAGGGGGTTGTCCGGGCAGGTGATGGTTTCGCCGATGTTGGCCTCGTTGAACCCGGCTACCGCCACGATGTGACCAGCGCCTGCCGATTCCAGCTCCACCCGCTCCAGGCCCTCAAAGCCGAACAGCTTGGTGACCTTGCCGCGAATAATTTTACCCTCCGCCGTAACCAGGGCCGCCGTTTGCCCAGTGGTAATCCGCCCGTTGTGAATCTTGCCGATGACAATCCGCCCCAGGTAGTCCGAGTAATCCAGGGTGGTGACTTGCAGTTGCAAAGGCTTGCTGTCATCCCCCGCTGGGGGCGGCACATAGCGAATGAGGGCTTCAAACAGGGGTTGCATATCCACCGGTTCATCTTCCCACCGCCAGCGGGCATGGCCGGCCATTCCTGAGGCGAACAAATAGGGGAACTCGCACTGGTCGTCGTCCGCCCCCAGCTCCAGAAACAAATCCAGCACCTTGTTTAGGGCCACGAACGGGTCGCCCCGCAACCGGTCCACCTTGTTTAACACCACAATCGGCCGCAGCCCCTTTTCCAAGGCCTTGCGCAGCACAAACCGCGTCTGGGGCATGGGGCCTTCATTGACATCTACGATGAGCAGGCAGCCCTCGACCATCCCCAGCACCCGTTCCACTTCGCCCCCAAAATCCGCGTGCCCTGGCGTATCCACGATATTGATGAGGTAATCCTTGTAACGCACGGCGGTATTTTTAGCCAGGATGGTAATGCCCCGCTCCCGCTCTAGGTCATTGGAGTCCAGCACACAGGTCGGCACCTTTTCCCCCTGGCGAAAGGCCCCCGCCTGCTGCAGTAGGGCATCCACCAGCGTGGTCTTGCCGTGGTCCACGTGCGCGATAATAGCCACATTGCGAATAAGCGCTGTCATAGGGGCAACAGGAATAGGTGGCTGAAACGTTAAATCTTGTTAATTAAAACTCTAGCAGAGGTAAGGACTAACCAGCCCGTGAGCGCCTTTCGGTTTGTGATCGAGCAGACCTGTTCCCAGACCCACGCCCGGGCCGGTCAGTTGGAGACCCCCCATGGGGTGGTGTTGACGCCGACTTTTATGCCGGTGGGCACCCTGGCGACGGTCAAAGGTGTCGCCCCCGACCAATTGGCCCGCACCGGCGCCCAGATGATCCTCAGCAACACCTACCACCTGCACCTGCAACCGGGGGAAGACATCGTAGCCCACTGCGGCGGGTTACATCGGTTTATGCAGTGGCCGGGACCCATCCTCACCGATTCCGGGGGATTTCAGGTGTTCAGCCTGAGCGCCCTACGCCAGATTAGCGACGAAGGTGTGGTCTTTCGTTCCCCCCGCAGCGGCGATTGGGTCGAATTCACGCCGGAGAAAGCCATCGCTATCCAAAACGCCCTAGGGGCGGACGTGATCATGGCCTTTGACGAATGCCCCCCCTATCCGGCCAGCTATGACGAGGTCAAACAGGCGGTGGAACGGACCTACCGGTGGTTAGGGCGCTGTGTACGGGCGCATCAACGGGCGGACCAGGCGTTATTTGGGATTGTCCAGGGGGGCATTTATCCCGACTTGCGGCAGCTTTCCCTGCAATACACCCTGGAGTACGACTTGCCCGGCTACGCCATTGGCGGTGTGAGCGTGGGCGAACCCGTGCCCCACATCCATGCCATCGTGCAGCAGGTAGCGCCGCAGTTGCCCCCCGACCGGCCCCGCTACTTGATGGGGGTGGGCACCTACCGAGAAATGGCCCTAGCCATTGCCGCCGGCGTGGATTTATTCGACTGTGTGATGCCCACCCGCTTGGCGCGGCATGGCGCGGTCCTGGTGCAGGGGGAACGGTGGAACCTGAAAAACCGAGCCTTTCAGCGGGACGAACGGCCTTTAGACCCCACTTGCCCCTGCTACACCTGCCAACACTTCAGCCGGGCCTATTTAAGTCACCTGTTTCGCGCCCGAGAGTTGCTGGCCTATACCCTGCTTTCCATTCACAACATCACCGAACTGATGCGCTTTACCGCCGGTTTGCGCCAGGCCATTCTTGCCGGTCGTTTCCCGGAAAAATTGACCTTCTGGCAGCAGCGGGTCACCAACAGTGATGATTAAGCGTGCCGCTGTCCCCCATTACCCCTGTTTCGGGATGGATAACCGATGCGTCAATTTGTAAAGATTTGTGTCTGCCAACCATACGACCAGCGCTGGAAAGTCCCGTAGTTGCGTCGAATCGTTGACAACTGACGTTGACGCGTCAAACGCAAACAAATCTTGCCCGGCTGTCCCCATCGGTTTTTATAGAAGCTTTCCTCACTCGCTGGGGAAGTCTATCAATTGGAAACTAAGTGCTGATCATCTGCCGCACCTGTTGGGCTGTCCAGGGGGCCAAAAGGACGCCATTGCGGTAGTGGCCTGTGGCCCAAATCACCTGGGGACATTGGGGATCGCGCTGCACGATGGGTGCGGTCTGCTCGACCGGGTGTGGGCGCAAACCATGCCATTGCCGTTGCCAGGGTCGCCCCCCCAGGACCGGACACATGGCCACCGCTCCTTGCCAGAGCTGTTCCCACGCCTGCGGGTCCGGCGTTGTCCTGGTTTCCACCGTCGCCCCCACCCACACCTGGCCGGACGCCTGGGGCACGATGGCAACGTCCTGGCCGTAGAGGACCGGATAATCCGCCAATTCTGGACAAAACACCTCCACCGCCTGCCCCAACACCGGCTCCAGGCGAAAGGGGGCCGTCAACCCCGGAATCTGAGTCGAACCCAGACCCGCACTCACCACCAGCACATCACACGTTTGTTCACCCCCCGGTATCTGCAATCGCAGGGGTTGTTCAGGAATCACCCGCAACACCGGCGTTTGATAATGCACCTGCACCCCCCGCGCCTGGGCTGCCGTTAACCAGTAGCGGGTTAAAAGCACGGGATGGAATTGCCATTCCTGGGGAGAAAAAACCGCCCCTACCCACCCTTGGGCAGCGATGGCCGGAAAACGCGCCCGTATCTCCACAGGGCTCAGCAGCTCCAGCGACCATCCCTGCGCCCGTCGCCGTGCCACTAGCTTGTCCACCTTCAGCCAGGCACTTGCATCGGCATACAAGCGCAACAGTCCCCGCCGGTTACCGGGCACATCCGCATCCGCCAAGATTTCGTGGTAACGCTGCAGACTGGCTAACCGTTTCGCCGTCCCCCGGTCGCTCAACACCGCCATCACCAACCCCAGGGCCGCCGAGGTCACCCCTTGTGCCGGTTCGGCTTGGGCTTCATAAACCGAGACCTCCCACTCCGGGACACCTGCTAACTCCCAGGCAATGGCCGCCCCCACCACCCCTGCACCTACAATGGCAATCCGCATCACACCACCAACTGCACCTGGGAACCCGCCTCCGTTTTGGTCACCTCGATGCGGGCAGGAAACGCCTCCTTCAGACTAGGAATGTGCGTCACCACCAAAATACAAGCATACTCATCGGCGATGGCACTAATAGCCGCCAACAAACGGTCACACCCCTGGGCGTCCTGCGTCCCAAACCCCTCGTCAATAATTAACATCTGTAGGGTTGCGCCGGCCCGCTGGGTCAACAGCCGTGCCAAGGCCAGGCGAATGGCAAAGTTCACCCGAAACGCCTCACCTCCGGAGTAGGTCTCGTAGGGACGGGTGCCCTGGGCATCGCCGATAACAATGTCCAATGTTTCAATCATCTGGTTCCGGTGGTTGCCACTTCTTTTCGGTTTTTGGGTCACAAAGCTGACGTGTAACTGGTTGTTGGTCAAGCGTCCCAGGATGTGATTGGCCGTCGCTTCGAGCTGGGGCAACACCTGCTCAATCATCAACGCCTGGATGCCGTTTTTCCCAAAGGCTTGGGTCAGCGCCTGATATACCTGATAGTGATGCTCGTGCTGGGCCAACTCCTGTTGTAGTTGCTGGTGCTTCTCTTGCAGTTGCACCAGTTGATGTAACTGCTCTTGCAATTTGCCGCTTTCGATGTACTGGGCCTGGAGACGTTGCCACTGCTGCTGCATTTCTGTCTCCAACCCTTGGAGGCGCTCACTCAGGTCGGGGAAATCCGCCAGGGTCTGCTCCAGCAGCGCCAGTTGCTCGTCCAACTGCTGCAATTGCCGAGCCTGTTCTGCCTCTGCCGCCGTCAACGCTGCCAGTTCCGTCTGTAGGCGGGGGTATTCCTGCTGAGCGTTTTGCAGCTCTTGGTAATACAAGGGTGCTTGTTCGTACTGCTTGAGTTGTTGGCGTAGGGCCTGATGGGCAGCCGGGTCATAGGCCAGCTCCGCCAGTTGTTTCCGGCACTGTTCGAGGGCATAGCACAGGGGTGAGTGCTGGGTAAAATGAGCCATCTCTTCCTCTAGGGCCTGCTGCCTTTGAGTCAGATTGGCCAGTTGTTGGGCTAAGTTGGCATACATCCGTTCGGCATTCTCGATTTCTGCCTGTTTGATTTCCACCCACCGCCACTTTTCGACCTCCGCTCGGGCGCAGGTATGTTCCTTTTCGTCATAGCCGATGGCCGCCATCTGGGCACAGAGTTGCTCCATTTCCGGATCGACCACCGGTTGAGCTAAAGCCTGCTCCAGGGCCTGTAACCGGGCTTCCAGGTCGGTAATTTGCGCTTGCAGGTCTTGTCGGTGCTGGATTTGTTGGAGCAATTGCCCCTGTTTCTGGTGCAGGCGTTCCCTGGCTTTCAACTGGTTGCTGACCTCCCGGTACTCCTGACGCAGGACCTCAATCTCCCGCTCAGTAACCGTTATTTGCTCCTGGGTCAGCCAGATGGCCTCCTCCAATTCCCGTTGCTCGAGTTGCTGTTTTTGGTGAACCAGTTGCCAGTGTTGGGCATCCAGGGGCCGGGCACATAGGGGACAAACCGCCTCCGGTTCCCGTAAAAGGGCCATTTTTTGCTGGAGCTGGGCCATTTGTGCTTGGTAATTCTGCAGGCGGGCCTTGAGCTGGTCCTGAAAGCTCTTGCGCTCTTTGCCCTTTTCCTCCACGTGCTTGAGATAGATTTCTTTCTTGTCCAGTTCCCCCAATTGCTGCTGGAGCGCGGCCAGTTCCTGGTCGAGGTGGGCGAGGGATGGCCACTGGTGCCGCAGGCGTTGCAGTTGCTGTTGTAGTTCGTGGCGCTGGGCCTCTTGACGGGCGCGCTGCTGCTCCTGCTGCTGGTTCAGCTGTTGATAGCGGTCGTAGAGGGGACGGTACTGGTCGGCGCGCCGGTCCAGCTCCTGGAGGTAACGCCGGGCAGTTTCCAATTGGACGAACGCATGGGCTAGCCGTTCCCTTTCTCGACAAACCGCCAGGCATTGTTGTTGATTCGCCTGTAGATTTTTGATTTCCGTTTCCAGTTGCCGCTTTTGCAGCTCCAGCTCATGTAGGGCCTGTTGATAGTCCTTCTCCAGCCGGTTGTATTCTGCTTGGAGTTGCCGGTGCTGCTGGGCTTTTTGGGTGAGTTGTTCCTCTTGCTTTTGCAGTTCGTAGTAGGTCTGATACCACTGGGTTCTGGTGTCGGCTTGGGCCAGGATATGGGCCAATTCCTGCTGCCGTTGCTCTAATTGCTGACGCCGCTGCTGGGACTGCCGTCGCCCACTAGCGAGTTGTGCCCGTTGTTGTTGTAGCCAGGTGTACTGCTGAAGCCACTGCTGCCTTTGTTGTTGGCGCTGCTGGTAGTGTTGGTACTCCTGTTGGCAACGGTCGTAGGCCGCCTGTTGGGCTTGAATCTGTTGCTGGAGTTGCTGAAAATGCTCCCGGACGACCACCTCTTGGGCCAAGGTTTGGACCTGTTGATTGAGGGTTTGCCGCAGATGCCTAATGTGGGATTCATGGTCGCTGGCGCGCTTTTTCGCTTCTTCAGCCAGGGTGTCGTAGTGCTCCAGTTGCAACAAACTGGCCAGGACCTCCTTGCGCTTGCTGGGGGTTTTCAGCATGAATTCATCGGCCCGCCCCTGGCGCAAATAGGCCGAGTGAATGAAGGTGTGGTAATCCAGTTTCAGTTCCCGGTTGATGTATTCTTGGGTTTCTGTCAGGCTGCGCTGGGTCAGGGGTTGCCAGCGGTCATTCGCCCAGATTTGAAACTCTAAAGTTGTCGTGTGTCCCCGCCGTCGCACCCGAATCACCCGATAGGTCTGCCCGCCACTGGAAAAACTAAAATCCACCCGCGCTTCCGTACAACCACTGCGAATCACATCATCGGCCTCCGGTGCCCGGCACTTGCCCCAAAGCGCCCAGGTCATGGCCTCCAAAAGGGAGGATTTACCAGCACCGTTGGGGCCACAGATACAAGCGGTGTGCAGACCGCGAAAATCTAAAGTAGCCTGACGATAACTCAGAAAGTTTTTGAGGGTTAATTGATGAGGAATCACAGGCCATCCGGTGCGGTTCTGACCCCATCATAGCGTAGATTCTCCAGGTGTTCCAAGGGGGGCGGCCCACCACTGGAAAAGATTTGTAATCGGCAAAAAAACCTCTAAAAACCGGGCAACAACCCGAGGGTTTGTAACTCCTGTTGCAGTTGTTGACCGGCGGGGGAACCCTGTTGTTGATATAACGCAATGGCCTGCTGCCAGTGCCGCTGGGCAGTTCGCAAATCCCCCAACTTACACCAAACCACGCCGATATTTTGGTGGGCCGGTGCCAAATTGGGGTCCAGTTCCAGGGCCTTTTGGTAAGCCGCCAGCGCTTCTGGTAAACGATTTAACCCCCGCAGGGCCAATCCCAGATGGTAATAACCCCAAGCCCACGTGGGCGCAATTTCCGTCACTTGCCGGAATAACTCATGGGCTTGGGCCGATTTACCCTGCTCCTGATAGAGACTGCCCAGGTTGGTGTAGGCCCCCAGTTTGGCCCGCGCCGGGCAGGGAACCCCCAGGGCCATTTGGTAATGGGTCTCTGCCAGCTCCACCTGTCCTTGGCGTTGGTAGAGCAACCCTAGGTGAAAGTAAATTTCGTACTGCACCATGGGTTCTGGGGGCTGCGCGGCTAACGCCCGTTGCAACAACGCCAGCGCCTGCTCGTTTTCACCCTCGGCCAAATAAACGGCAGCCAGCTTGGTGCATCGATAGGCATCCTGAGGATTTTGCGCTAGGGCCTGAGCCAGCAACCGTCGGGCGCGCGCCTCCTTGTCCTGGGCCTGGACCACCTCCGGCACATAACCCCAGTGCCGCAGGGCAATCGTCTCCAGGGTCGCTACCTGCCAGTGGGGTTCCCGCCGGCAAATCTCAACCACACTGTCGTCAATCAATTCGTGGTAGGCCCCGCGAAAACCAATATCCGGGTGACGGCGAAACAGACGCGACACCAGGGAATAGGGCGTCTGCCGAGCACCCACTTCCTGCCGCCATAGGTTCACCACCAGCACCCGAGCGTCCGCCATAGCCTCCTGCAATCCTGGGATGGCCTCCGGCAGCAACTCCTCGTCCGCATCCAGCACCAAAATCCACGGCTGCCGGGCCAAAGACAGGGCATAGTTGCGGGCGGCGGCAAAATCCTCTTGCCAGGTAAACCCATGCACCCGGGCGCCATAACGGCGGGCAATGGCCACCGTGTCGTCCGTGGAACCCGTATCCACCACCACAATTTCCGCGGCCACCGGCTGCACACTGGCTAGGCACCTGGGCAAAAACGGCGCCGCATCCCGCACGATCAGGCATACGCTCACCGGCAACGGCATGGTTCACCCCCCCGTCGCCTGGGATTGCCGTTGGACATACAGGGCTTGCACCTCCGCCAGGGTAAACAGGGCCGTTAGCGTCACCCCCTTTTGCGCCAAATAGTCGCTGCCCCCCTGCTGCCGGTCCACCAGAGCGATCCCCTGACCCACCCGATAGCCCGCCGTCCGCAGCACCTCCACTGCCAGCCCCAACGATTGCCCCGTCGTCACCACATCCTCCACCACCGTCACCCAACTCCCCGGCGGCGGCAACGGTCCTTCGATTTGACTACAGGCGCCATGGCCCTTGGGTTCCTTGCGAATGATTAAAGCGCTCACGGGATGGTTTGTCTGGGCCGAAACCAGGCTAATCGCCGTCACCATCGGGTCCGCTCCCAAGGTCAAACCGGCAACAGCAACGGTTTCCGGCGATAACAGGGCTTGGCACAACTGCCCCACTAAGTAAGCCCCCCGGGGGTGCAACGTCACCGTCTTGCAATTGATGTAGTAGGGACTCTTCGCCCCCGAACTAAGCAAAAAGTCCCCCTCCCGGTAAGCCAACTGAGCGATCAACCCCAAGAGTTCCTGGCGGCTAACGGCTGACATTCCCCTGCGACCGGTCAACGTTCTTAAACGTTCTTAATTTTAAAGCCACAAAAAAGCCCCCTTACGGGAGCCAAAACGAACAGATAACCGTAAAGCGCAACCTTAGCCCGGGCAAATGGGCACGTTATTGGCGTTCAGTTGAATACGGCCCGGGTCGCCGTTGATTTGGATGGGCACCTCCTCCCGACCCACCAACCGGAACATAGCACCCCGCTGCCGGGCACAGGTGCTGATACTCGTCCCCCACTTGCGCAACTGTTCCGTGAAGGTGCGTTGGTGCTGGGGAATGTCATCCAGATTCTGCACCCCGTCACCCGTGTAGTCCCGGAAGGGCGTCGGCTTGAACTTGTCAGTCACCGGCGTGGCCGAAGTTCCCGTTGTCCGGCGAATCCCGATGCGGAATGGTTCCATGCTCCGCTCAATGGCAAAGGGATGTTCATAGTAGGACGGCTTCGGGAATTGGATCAACTCATCCGGTTTACCGCGCATGGCCGGACCCGTAAAGGGGGGCCAGGGTTCCGCCTTGGCAGCTGGGGTCGTCATCACGGGCGGGTCATACAGGCGGGGAGCAGGCTGAGCATTCACCGGGGCCACTGCTGCTGCCACCATCGTGCCCGCCACCGAAAGAGATAACCATGCCTGGGGACGCATAGCCGCAACTCCTCAACTAAAAAAATAGCTTTACTCCAATCCACTCACCACAAAGATGCAGTGATGATGCCCCCATTTTAACAGCATCTCTCCCCGCCGCCGTCAAGTCAGGACCAAGCTTAACCGGAACATAACCTTAACGGGTGCCGTTGACCCGTGCTGCCCATTGCCGCAGTTGTTCGTTGTAGGCTTTTTGGTGGGCCGGCAGGTCATCTAAGTTTTGTACCCCGTCGCCGGTGTAATCCCGAAACGGGGGAATGCGAAACTGGTCGGTAATGGGCGTACGGCTTTGCGCCCAGGCTGGTAGGGTCAGCAATGCCCACCCACAGGCTAGGATCGGCCACCAACGCATGATAGTTTCCTCTGTCAGTTCAGGGCTACGCCCTATCCTACCATTCCAACCGGCATCTGAAGGTCCTGGGGGGTCTGGACCATCCAGACCTCAGCTCATGTTACAAATTGTCACGATTTGGGCCGGATGCCATCAGCTTTTACAATAGGGTTTGAGGAATTAATGCGGGAGTGGTGCTGATGTTTTACGGGCCAGCGAGTGCCGGGATGTCCAGCCTCAACGATGCCAACCGGCGTCTATTTCGTTACGAGGTGGTGGGTCTGCGCCAGAATGACCAGACGGACCGCCAAAATTTTCCCATTCGTCGCAGCGGCAGCGTGTTTATCGTCGTCCCCTACAACCGGATGAACGAGGAAATGCGCCGGATTACCCGGTTAGGGGGCCGGATTGTCAAGATTGAAGCCCTCAACGGTAGCCAGCCAGAGTGACGGTCGCCGAGGCCCTGGCCCAACTGCAGTCCCCTGACCCGAGCCAGCGGTATTATGCCGCCTGGTGGCTTGGCCGTTTTCGGGTTAAGGAGGCAGTACCGGCCCTGATAGCAGCCCTGCAGGATGAGTCGGACCGAACTGCCCTGGGGGGTTATCCCCTGCGACGCAATGCCGCCCGGGCACTGGGGGAAATCGGTGACCCGCGGGCCGTCCCCGGCTTGATCGCTTGCTTGCAGGTGGCAGATTTTCAACTGCGGGCAGCGGCAGCTACGGCGTTGGGGTTATTGGGGGACCCCCAGGCGATTCCCGCGTTGGTAGCCCTGTTACAGGAACAGAGCGTCCCTTCGGCCCTGGGCACGGAGAACCTGCCCCAACCCTATAGCGCCATTCTTTTGGCCCTGGGACGGCTCAAGGCCCACACCGCCATCCCCGTCATTGCTCCTTTTGCCGGTCACCCTTTGCCCCGGGTACGCAGCGCCGCCCTGTGTGCCCTGTACTTGCTTACTCAGGATGAACAGTACATTCAACAGTTACTCGACCTGATTAGTCGCTCTGAAACTCGCCTGCAGCGGGTGTTGTTGACGGACCTGGGGGAGACGGGGCATCTGCCGGTGGCGACAGCCATTGCCCAGGCGGCGGCCGAACCCAGTTTCAAACTGATGGGGTTACACCGGTTACTGAGCCAATGGTTAACCACCCAGAACAGCCCTCCCGATTGGCCAGCGGCGACACCCGTATTCCAGTTGATGGACCAGTTGTTGTGAATGGAAGTTAAAATCTGCGGTCTCACCGACATTTCCCAAGCCGTGGCGATTGCCCAGATAGGGGTGACGGCCATCGGTGTCATCTGTGTGCCCACCTCCCCCCGCTATGTTGCACCACCGCAACAACGGGCCATTAACCGGGCGTTAGCCCCTTACCCAGTCTGGCGCGTCGGGGTTTTTGCCGACATACCCCTCAACGAATTGGCAGAGAGCGTCCAAAGGGCCGGCTTTGATACGGTTCAGTTGCACGGGGAGGAATCTCCCGCGGATTGTCAATCTCTCCGGCAAGCCCTACCCCACCTGCGGTTGATCAAGGCCATCCGGGTACGGGACGCGACCAGCCTGGCTCAGGTGGCGGCCTACCAGCCCTGGGTGGATCGGCTATTGCTAGACGCCTATCATCCCCAGCAGTTGGGGGGCACAGGGCACACTTGGAACTGGCAACATTTGGCCTCGACGGTGCGCCCTGGGATTCCCTGGTGGTTGGCGGGGGGATTGACACCCGAGAATTGTGGGCAGGCGATCCACCAAACCCAGCCCTGGGGGATTGACGTGTCCAGTGGGGTGGAAATCCGGCCAGGTTGGAAAGATGTGTCAAAGGTGCGGCAACTGGTGGCACAGGTCGCCAATTACAGCCGACAAACTCCTCGGTAAACCACTGGCAATCCCAACGCCAGTCAAAAAAAATAAAGGGAGCTGCCGGTCTGCCCCCTATAGCCCTCGTCGTGTCAAGGTTAGTTAAACAGATTGTTGCCGATCCCCTGCAAAACCGGCAGGAAGAACAACAACACCCCGGCAAACAGCACCCCACCGGCCCCGCCGATGAGAAAGCCACTAGTAAAGCTGCTCCAGCCCTCCGTGGTTTGCAGTTGGTCCGTCGTTCCCTGGGGCGAGGGCCGATCAAACGCCACACTTCCGTAGAGGGACAGACAGACCGTCAAGATCACCACCAGCCCCAAGGCCGCCATCACCCCTGCCGCCAGGGCGTATTCTGAATCCCGCAGCGGACCCAGCTTGTAAAAGGGGCCGACCAGGAAATAACCGTGGGCCATGCCGATTTCCAGTCCCCGCCGCGACGGCTCCAACCCCGGACGATAGGCCGGTAGGTTATTCACCAGGGCCATCCCCAAACCCGCACTCACCGGCGTCTCCAAATGTCCCTGCATCGGGTCGCCCCGCCAAGGCCGCACAAAATCTTCGCTCATGCCACTACCTCCTAACCAAAACTAAAAAACTAAAAAGGAAAGGCCAATGCGTCGGGATAAAACCGGTTAATTTCAATCAAAATCCCGGCGATGATAAACAGCCAGACGGCCAACAACACCGGCGCCGTCGAGAGATACTTTTTTAGGTCCTCCATAAGCCCACCTCCTAACGGGGAGAAACAGGAATTTCCGCATCCGGCACGGTCAATTGCCCGGTGGTCCACTCCCGAAAGGCCATCACCGGCCAACTAAAGCCGGACAACATGCAGCGGATTGCCAGGGGCACATCCAGAATCACCTCTTTTTCAGTGGGTTCTTTTTCCCGCCGGATGGCAATCAGGTAGGCTCGGCCCACCCAGCCAATCCAACCAGCAATATACAGAAACAACAACCCCGGCAGGGTGAATTCGGCGGCATGGGACCAGCGGCCATCGGTAATCAAGTGCGGTAGGCCGTCCTCCCCACACAACAACCCCTGGGAGGCATACCGTTCAAAGCGGGCCTTGGTTTGGGCAATCCGCCGCTCAATGGCCTTGGCTTGCGGACTCCCCGGCGCATAGAGCGCTAAACGGGCCTCCTGGGTCGCGACTTCATTTTGCAGGCGCTGTTGGAAGGCCGCCGACTCCCGACAGGGGGTTAAGCCAGCCACATCCGCTTGCGCCGACGGTGCCCACACACACCACAGCACCAGCGCCAGGACGAAAGCCAGGACTTTGGTCATCTCTTTTCCTCTCATCAACGGATAAAATGTCGTGGGAGAATCTCAGGCCCCACTATAGCCTGAGGCATGCCCCGGCGCAGCCGTGTCGCAATGTTCTGTAAACTTGTAACACAATATGAGTTTTTATGACTTCACTGGACAAATGGGTGGGAGTGCTGGTGGGGGTGGGGTGTCTGTTGGGGAGCGGTGGCTGTCAACTCCGGCTGATACCTTCCTCAGCGCCAGCCCGCCCCAGCCTCACCCGTCGGGATGAATTGAATCGCGAGGGTGTGCAAAAGGCCCAAGCCGGGGATTATCCAGGGGCCATCCAACTGCTGACCCAGGCCCTTGACCTGGCCCCCCAGGATGCCGAGCTTTATTACAACCGGGGGTCGGTGTACAGCGACATGGGCCAAACCCAGGCAGCCATCCGGGACTTTACCCGGGCGATTCAATTGCGGCCCAACTTTGTCGAGGCCTATAACAACCGGGGCATTACCTACGCCCGGGGGAATAATTACGCCCAGGCCATTGCCGATTTTACGAGGGCCATTGAAATCAATCCCGATTTCAGTGAAGCCTATATCAACCGGGCGAAGGCCCATCGCATGCAGGGCAACTACCAGGCAGCCCTAGCGGACTGCAACGCCTTGCTACAAAAGCAACCGACCTTGGCCGAAGCGTATTACCAACGGGGAAGTACCTGGATTGCCCTGCGGGAGTACCGCAAAGCCCTGGCGGATTTGGACCATGCCCTGCGCTACAATCCCCAACTGGCGGCGGCCTATGCCCAAAAGGGGGTAGCCCACCGGGCGTTGGGGGAACGGTCCCAGGCCATTGAGGCTTGGCAGCAGGCGGCGCGCCTGTTCCAACAGCAGAAGGACCAAGACGGGCTGGCCCAGGTCACCCGTTTACTCCAGCAGTTGGTGCGATGAGCGCTGAAGTGGTGACGGTGGTGGGGGCAGGCGTCTGGGGGTCCCTGCTGGCCGAGTTAATCCGGCAAAATGGCTACCCGGTGCAGGTTTGGTCACGGCGTTGTCCGCAACCCCTGGCGACCGCCGTGCAATCGGCCACGATGGTGGTCATTGCCGTATCGGTTACTGGGGTTCTGCCAGTCTTGCGGGCGATGCCTTCCCTAGCGCCGGGTGCGGTGATAGTCAGTACCACCAAGGGATTGCTCCCCGGTAGCCACACCACACCGGCCCAACTGTGGCAAAAAGCTTTTCCTGACCACAGCGTGGTGGTGGTCTCCGGACCCAATCTGGCGGCTGAAATTGCCCAAGGATTACCAGCAGCCACCGTAGCAGCCAGTGTCCAGCGCGAGGCAGCTCGGCGGGTTCAGCGGGTCCTGGCCTCGGAACGGCTGCGCGTTTACACCAACGACGACCCCCTGGGTACGGAACTGGGGGGGGCCTTGAAAAATGTGATGGCCATTGCCGCCGGGGTATGCGATGGGTTGGGGTTGGGGGCCAATGCCAAAGCGGGGTTAATCACGCGGGCGCTAGCGGAAATGGTGCGGGTGGCGGTGGCGTTGGGGGCCAAGGCCCAGACCCTCTACGGCTTGGCTGGGCTGGGGGATTTACTGGCCACCTGCAACAGTCCCTTGAGCCGCAACTATCGCCTGGGGTACGGCCTAGCCCAGGGACGGTCCTTAACAGAAATGCTCCGGGAACTCCAGACCACGGTTGAGGGGGTTAATACGACTTATGTGTTAGTCCAACTGGCCGACCGACAGGGAATTGCCGTCCCCATTGCCCAGCAGGTCTGTCGGCTTCTCCAGGGGCAGGTTACCCCTCGCCAGGCCGTCACTGCCCTCATGGAACGAGATTTGAAAGCTGAATTTGCCCCCGACGAGCTATCATAGATCATACCTGTGTGGGGAATTAGCTCAGTTGGTAGAGCGCTGCGATCGCACCGCAGAGGTCAGGAGTTCGAGTCTCCTATTCTCCACTGCTGCATTCCGGTGCGGGGTATCTAGCTCTAGGCCAGCGCCACATCCAGCACCAGCATCACCACAAACCCCAGCATGACACCGGCGGTGCCCTGACGTTCTAATCCCCGGCGGTGGGACTCCGGGATGATTTCATCGCTGATGACAAACAGCATAGCTCCCGCTGCTAAGGCCATCCCCCAGGGGAGAATTTGCCGGCTGATGCTGACTAGACTGGCGCCCACCAGGCCCCCCACCGGTTCCACCAGCCCCGTCAGCAGGGCAATCCCCAGGGCAAACCCGCGCCCATAACCTAGGCTCCGCAGGGACGTGGCCACCACTAGCCCCTCGGGCAGGTTTTGCAGGGCAATGCCCACCGTCAAGGCCAGGGGGTTGCCTACGTTCACATCGCCAAAACCTACCCCCACCGCCAGGCCCTCAGGAAAGTTGTGCAGGGTAATGGCCAGGACAAACAGCCAGATGCGTTGCAAACGACCGGCCCGGCCCCCCTCCAGCCCCTTAAAAAAATGCTCGTGGGGAAAGAAGTTATGGGCCAGTTCCAGCAGCACACCCCCTGCCAGAATGCCCAGCGCCATGCTGCCTGCCGCTCCAACCTGGGAATAGCCCAACTGCAGGGCCGCCTCCGTGCCGGGGAGCACCAGGGAAAAGGCCGTCGCCGCCAGCATTACCCCGCCCCCAAACCCTAGCAACAGCGCCTGCAACCCCACCGTCAGCGTTACCGGCAGCAATACCGGCAAAGCCCCCAGTCCACTGCCCAAACCGGCAATCAAGCTGGCCAAGGTCCCGGCTAGCACCGGCTGTTCCGGCATCAGTCGCCCCCTGGACAAGCCCGCACGTACCGTTCCAGAGCAGCCGCCGGTGGTTGTCCCAGCAATGTCGCCTCAATCGCCCGCCCTAAGCAGTTGGACAGACGCTGGTAATTCGGGCCGTTGGGACGGGAATAGGCAAAGCGCATCTGGTCGAGAAACACTTGTAGCGGGGGATGGTCGCGCAAAAAAGCTTGATACGTCGGGTCCTGTCGCGCCGATTGGGTCACCGGTAACGCCCCCGTCTGCACCGCCCAGGCCACCTGAAAAGCGTCACTCAAAATATAGTCCAAAAACTGGAGCGCCGCCTGTTGCCGCCTAGGTTCGGTGCGCATCACAAACACATTGGCTCCCCCCACAATCGTGGCCGGGCGCTTCCCCGCCGGCAGGGGCATCACACCAAAGGGCACCCCCGTTTGCGTGAGATACCCCAGCGTCCACGGCCCGGTAATCTGCATCGCCACCTGCCCCTGGATAAACGCCTCCTGTTCATAACCCCGCTCCGGCGCTGACAAAACCGCCACCCCCTTTTGCCACAGCTCCTGCCAGAACCCCAACGCCTTAAGCGTCGCCTCATTCAGCAAGGACAAGGTGCCCTCAATAGCCTCGCCGCCGGCGCTAAACCAAAACGGCAGCCAGGAAAACACTGTCCATTCCCCCTTGCCCAAGGGCAGCAGCAACCCGTATTGATCCGGGCGACCATCGCCGTCCCGGTCCTGGGTCAACTGCTGGGCCACTTGGGCCAGTTCCTCCCAGGTGCGGGGCAGGGTTTGCACCCCGGCGGCGGCCAACAAATCCGGGCGGTAGAAAAGGCCCAAATTGCTGGTGGTAAAGGGCACCGACCACAACTCCCCCTCAAAGGTCATGCCGGGCCGCAAAGCCGGGTCCAGGTTGGCCAAATATCCCCCTTTTTGCAACCAATCTGTCAGGGGAACGATGCCCTGCACCTCCACCAGACGCCCCGTCAACAAACTGTCAAACCAGAGCATGTCCGGCGGGCTATTCCCCACGATGGCCGTAAGAATTTTGGGAAACTGCTGGTCCGCCTGGCCGATGTAGATGGGTTGGACTTGCACATCGGGGTGGCGGGCATTAAATTGGGCGACCAACTGCTCAAAAACTACCCGGTTGGCCGGCGGATTGATGCCATGCCAAAAAGTCAACACCAGGGGTCCGGTGAGGGGTCCTTGGCTGCCCTGACAACCCATGAGCCATAGCACCGTGATGACCAGTAACCCCAACCGTTTCATTTCTGGGCTGCCACACAGGCGATGACCGGGTAATCGGGGTGGTACTGGTCCAATTCGGCGGGGGTCAATTCCTCGGCCGCTACCCCCAACAACGTCGCCACCACCGTCAAGGCATTGCCGTAAGTCAACAGGTCACAGTGGGCATACCTCCGGAACAGATGCCGCAAGCCATCGGGCAACAGCCGCCAGTAATCCGCTGGTCGGTCGTGTAGGCGTTGTGCGGTGGGCACCAGGGCCAAACACCAGCCCCCCGGTTTGAGCCAGCTATGGATATTGGCAATCACCTGCCCCGGGTCGCGGCAATGCTCCAGCACGTTGAAAATCAAAACCGCATCCCAGGCATTGGCCGCCGTCGCTTGGGGGTCATGGGCATCGGCCACCACATGCACCCCGGCTCCGGGCGTCAGATTCATACAGCAATAAAACGTCATTTGCCTGCGGTCAAAGGGGTAAAACTCCCAGTCTTTGGCCACACCGCCGATTTCCAGAACCCGCCCCTGGACCTTGTCCTTCACCCGGTGCAGGAATTGTTGTTGGTAATAGCGGTCAATGGGCGTCCCCCGGGAAAAGCCCGTCAGGCTACACAGGGGCGTCCAGCGCCGCAGGTCTCCCCAGACGATTTCCCCCACCGCCGGCACGATCAGCCCCAGGGCCACCAGCTCCTGCCACAACTGCGCAAATTCGGCAAAGGACAGCTCCGGATAGGGGGCAAACAGGGGCAACTCCGGGGTCAAATCCACCTGCTGGTCTGGCTCTAAATAGCTGGCAAAGCCGTTGGCCAGGGCCACCACTTGCCCCTGCATCATCTTGAGCAATAGGGGTTTTCCTGCATCATCGGTTAAACGCAGCCCCGAGGCCACCTTTTGGCGCGAGCAGTAGAGTTCATAGGCCGACTCCGGCGTTTGCCACTGCACAAAACACTCCAGGATGGCCCCCTGGGCCGGCAAGGGCAAATCCACCGGCTCCCGCTGACTCCAGCCGAAAACCGCCCGGGTTTTTCCTTGAGCCCATTCCAGGAACGTACTGGTGCAATAGCGCCGGCTCATCCCGACAACACCCAGGTTTCCAGGGCAGCTACCACCCCGTCTTGCTCGACACTTGGGGCCACCCAATCCGCTTGTTTCTTCACCTCATCGGGCGCATTCCCCATGGCGATGCCCACCCCCGCATACTGCAACATTTCCAGGTCATTGTAGTTATCACCGATGGCCACCACCTCCTCCCGCCGCAACCCCAGCAATTCCTCCGCCAAATATTGTACGGCAGCGCCCTTATTGACCTGGGGATGAGCTGCCTCAAAATAAATGGGCGCCGAGCGTGTTAAATACAGTTCATCCCGACTGTAGCGCCTTTGCAACGTGTGCAGGATGATCTCGATCAGACCGGGATGTTCGCTGACGGCCAGCACCTTAGTTGGCGGGGTATCCAGGGCTGCCACCACCTCCCGCAAATCCGCAACCAAGATGGGTTCAATGAGCGTGCGTTTGGCGTACTGGTCCGTATCTGGGCGCATCTCCTGCACATATAACTGGTCGTTGAGATAGAAGTGGATGGACAGATGGGGCCGCCAGTCCGCCTGTTCAAAGTAGTCCAACAACTCCAGCGCCCGTTGGGTGTCAATCGGCCAGTGGCGATGGCGGTAACCCGTGTGGGGGTCCTGAATCCACGCCCCTTGGTAGCTCAACAGCGGTAACGTCAGCTCCAACTCCCGGTAAAACCGTAACGCCGAGCGGTACATCCGCCCCGTCGCAATGGCCACCTTGACCCCCGCTTTGCGCACCGCCTGGATGGCTGCCTTGACCGCCGGTGTAATGCGGTTGTCCTCACCGACAATCGTGCCATCCAAGTCCAGCACCAGCAGGCGCACCTGGGGCATGGTGAAGAAACGTTAAGGACCATTGTCACTATACCAGGTTGGCCTGCCACCAGAGCAACAGGGACTGTCCTAGCCCCACTAAAAACCCCAGGATGCCCCCCAAGTTAACAATCGCCTGCAATTCGCTGCGCACGATCCCTTGAATCCCTGCCTCCAGGTCCGCCGGCGACGTGGCATTGACGCGCTCAATAATCGCCCGGTCAATATCCAGGATGGGAATCACCCGGGCAATCAACTGCTCCAGGTCCTTTTCCAGATAGCGCTCGATAATCAGGGCCAATTCTTCGCTGATTAGACTCAAGGATGTTTGCATCACCGGTGAATTGCGCAGGCGGGTGAGGATCAAATGGGCAATCTCATCCCAGTTCAGGGAATAACTCAGGTTTTGAATCAGCGTCGGTCCATCCGTTTGCAAGTACTCCCGCACCAGTTCTCGCAGTTGTTTGCGCAGGCGATGCACCGTCACCACCGGCAAATTCTGTAGCGACAGTTCCTGGAACCATTCCGTCAACCGCCGGCGCAACTCTAGCGAATTCAGCAACTTAGCCAGTCGTTGATTGGCCACTGCCGGTTCCTCGATACAAAACTGCCGCAACCGCAATAGGCCATTGCGCACCCCAAACAAATTGGCCACCACCCAATAGGTTCCCGTCGTTTGTTCCCGCAGGTCTTGGTCAATCACTGCAATCGTTTCCTCCGTGAGGAAATCCACCAGGGTCTGCCGCAGGAGGTCGGGGGTCAAAACCGTAGCCAGCAGCCAATCGGCCAACTGTTCTGCCTGGGTCGGCGACAGGCGAAACTCCAGCAAAAACCGGTCGAAAATTTGGTTGACCTGGTCGGCTAGGAAGTTTTCTTGGCGGGCGAGGATGCGCACCAGCCGGGGCAAGGATTGACCCAGAAAATCCCGGAGAATGCCGGCGAGAATTTTAGCGGTGCGGGCCTTGTAGGCATCCAATTTCACCTGGTTGAGGGCCGTTTGCAGCAACCAGTAAATAGCCGCCTGGGTGCGCTCGATTTGCAATAGACGGCGGGCGATAGTTTGCAGCTCCTCCGGCGTCAGCAGGGAACTGGTAATGGTGTCGGCAATGCGCTGGGCAAGGCGCCCCTGGTTGCTGGGGATCAGCCCCGGCGTAAACGGCACCCGGTAACGACCGATATACCAGGCGCGGTAGGGACGAAACAACATGCGAATGGCCATGTCGTTGGTGAAATAGCCAATGACCGCACCCAGCACCGGGGGTAGGACGTAGTTTAGGGCAATGGCCACAGCTTTCCCAGGGTTTGGCTGCCATTACTTCGATCATAAACGGTGGAACCGGCTGGCTATGCTAGAGAAGAGAGCGTTTTACGTTTCAGTGATTCAGCATCCCTTGATCGAACAGTTGGCGCAGGTGATTCGCCAGAGCTGGCAGACCCACTTGCCTTTGGAACCCTACCCCTTGCCGGCGGATATGGGCTATGTGGAAGGCCAGCTGGAGGGGGAACGGCTGCATATTCGCAACGTTTGTTACCAGAGCCGCCACTTTCGCAAGCTGCATTTGGAGTTGGCCCAGGTGGGCACCAGTCTCGATATCCTGCACTGCGTAATGTTTCCCCGTCCCTGCTATGACCTGCCGGTGTTTGGGGCTGATATTGTGGCGGGCCGGGGTCAGGTGAGCGCCGCCATCGTGGATTTGTCCCCCACCCGGATTGACCGTTCCCTGCCCGAGACTTATGTGCACTTCCTAACCACTCATGGGCCGGGTCCCTTTGAGCAGCCCCGTCCCTTGCCCCCCTGGGGAGATATTTTTTCCGAGTTTTGTCTATTCATTCGTCCGGTCAACGCTAGGGAACAGCAGCGATTTGTGGACTACGTAGCGCAGATACTGGCGTTCCATTGTCAGCAGGCCCTGAGGGCTACCCCCCTGTCACCGCCCTTGCAACAACAGCACCACTGCCAACAGAGCTACTACTGCCGGCAGCAACAGCAAAACGACAAAACTCGGCGAGTGCTGGAGCGGGCCTTTGGCAGCGCTTGGGCTGATCGTTACATGAGTACCGTGTTGTTTGACTTGCCCCAGGCATGATGGACCACTACCGCACCTTAGGGTTGCGCCCCGACGCCACCCCTGCCCAGGTCAAAGCTGCCTATCGCCGCTTGGTGAAGCTCTGCCATCCCGATACCAATCCCCACGGCCACGAACAGATGATCGCCATCAATCTGGCCTACGAGGTGCTGCGGGACCCCGAACAACGGCGCGCCTACGACCAGCAATATCAGCAGCATTGGTCAGCGAAACTCCCTAACCCTGACCCATCACCCCAGCTCTGGTGGCGTCAGGTGTTTCAGCCGGTGGACCAGCGGGTGGGCCGCATTCTCCAGAGTCGCCGTCGGCAACTGGAACGCTTGGCCGCCGACCCCTTTGACGAGACCTATCTGGCCGCCTTTGACCACTATCTGCAGCACTGTCGCCGTACCCTGCAGGAGGCAGAGGCCCTATTTCGCAGTCAAGCCAATCCCCCTTGCCTCGCCGGAGCCGCCAGCAGTCTGTACTATTGCCTCAATCACCTACAGGACGCCCTAGAGGACCTGTACTGGTTCACCCAGAGCTACAGTGAACACTATCTGCAAACCAGCGAGGCCCTGTTTCGTCGGGCGGGGGAACAACGCCAGTTGGCTTGGCAAGCGGTACGGCAGGCTGGATTTTAGTTTTTAGTTCATATCGGTCAAGTGGTCATCAGGGGCCGGGCCGTCAATCCGTTCCAACTGCCAGAGGATTTGATTGCCTTCCCGCCGCACCCGGGAGACGATCCAGTTGCGCCAGGCCCAGGTTTCCCCCCGGCTGGTGACGGCGCTGGCATTCACATCCATCAACGCCGCCAGCTCAGCGCTGGTAATGAAGTAACCCTGTTTGGCGACGATGTCCGCCGTGCGGAGAGTCTCTAACAGCAGACGCAGTTGGCTGATGCGATTTTCCCGGGAGATGACTTCATCGTTATGGGCATTCAGCAGAGTTTCCGACATAAAAGCAGCCCCAGTGGGAAGTGACAACCAATGAATTTTTTACCTTAGACACCGTTAGACACCTAATACCTTACACCAAATTCGGGGGATTGGCTAGAACGGGGCCAAATATGCCTAGAATCACGCCATTTGGGATAAATCGGCAAGCGGGGTTGTAATTCATAGCCGTGGGTCGCCAGGAGCTGCGTCAGCCTGGTCAGGGCAGGATAGGGGTAATCGGGGTTGACTTCATCCCTTGGCCCAATGCCCCCCAAATCCCGGGCGCCAGCGGCTAAACAGGCCAACAACATCTCCGGTTGATCCACCAGATTCGGCGGTACCTGAATGGTGATGTCCGCGGGTAATAGCCGCCGGGCCAGGGCCACCACCGCCGGGAGTTGAGCCAAGGGAAAATCGGCCAGCGCGGTTGGTTGTTGGCTGCCCTGCCGATAGGGTTGCAGGATGACCTCCTGAATATGTCCCCAGCGCCGGTGGACTGCCGCAATCGCCTGCAACCCAGCTTCCCAATCGGCGGCCGTTTCCCCGATACCCAGCAACAATCCGGTGGTAAAGGGAATCCCCAGGCGTCCGGCCTGATCCAATTGCGCCAGGCGTAGAGTAGGGTCTTTGCTGGGGGCGTGGTGATGCACCGGTAAATCCGGGCGCAGCTGTTCCAGCATCAACCCCATCGAAACATTCACCGTTTGCAGGCGGCGCATTTCCCCTTCACTGAGGGGACCAGCGTTAGTGTGGGGCCAGAAGCCTAAGTCCCTCGCCAGCTTGGCCAGTTGGTACAGATGTTCCACCCACTGGGCGCGCCGGGGACTGTGGGGATGCACCTCGCCGCTGAGGATGAGCACTTCCGTGACCTGGGGATGATGGCGCCGGATAGCCCTGAGACGTTCCTGGGCCTGCTCGAGACTCAGCCAGGTATCAGTTCCCGGAGCCACTCGGAAATTGCAGTAGCTACAGGCGTTGAAACATTCGTAGGTCGGTACCAGGGTCACCGCCGGGCTGTAGGTGATGACCGTGGCCATAGCGGGCTCAATTGCCCCGTTTCAGGGCCAACTCCACCTGGTCCAGTTGCTCGTTGATGCGGTTTTTCAGTTTCTCCGGCAGGGGCCGCCCCGGATAGGAGCTGTAGTGTCCCGCCAGGGAATTCAGGGCCGTCCGCAGGGTGGTGAAGGACAGCAGACCGGAAACATGACTATCGCGGCGATAGCGGGCGGCAAAGTCGTTAATCTGCTGCCGGGTTTCACTCTGGATGGCGGCTTTGTTGGGGTCGTCCTCCGGGAGGGCCACTGCCCGGCGTAGGGTTTGCACCAGTTTCAGGGTGTCCTGGGTGTAATCCCCCGACAGGGTGCCCATCCGACCGCTGCATCCGGTCAACAGCAAGCTAACCACCACTACGACACCCAACAGTACAGCTCCCAGTCGCTTCAGCACCCTACCTTCCTCCACACACGTTCCTTTATTGTGGCATCGGGAGGACACCGAAGCAATCGTTGTTACATCGTTTTAGGCGCCTGTCGCTGTTGCCGCCACTGTTGCCGCCGGGCCTCCAGTTGTTGCCGTTGTTCGGGGGTGAGCACGGCCTCGATCTGCCGGCGGGTGTTGGCCCGGATAAGCCGCATCTGTTCCTTCTGGGCTTCAGTGAGATTGAGGGCCTTCATGAATTTGCGCCGTTCCCCCGGCGGTTGGTTTTGGGCTTGTTGCCAGAGTCGCCGTTGTTCGGGGGTGAGCACCTGTTGCATTTGCTGCCGCGCGTTGGCCCGGATTTGGGCAATCCGTTGCCGTTGTTCCGGCGTGAGGTTCAATTCCGACCAGAATCCCCGTCGCTGGGGAGTTTGGGCCACCTGAACGACCCCGGTTGTTGCCACTTCCGTCGCCAGGACCGGTGGGGCCGATAGCAAGCCTAGTACAGCCACGAGTACTCCAAAACCCATAGGTTGCTCCTTTCAAGGGTGATGTCTATTCAGTTAGACGCCGGGGGCTGGAGGTGGGTTCACCGACATAACGGGCCAAAAACCGCTGCACGACCGCCGGCGACGGGGCTTGGGTGATGGCACCGGGAGCCGTCGTGGAAATGGCCGCGACCGCATTGGCCCAACGCAACGCCTGCTGTAGGCATCCCGCCTCCTGGATCAGACGATTCCCCCAGGTCACCCACTGGTGCAACCAACCAGCGACAAAGGCATCCCCAGCACCGGTGGTGTCCACCGCCTGGACGGGAAAGGCGGGGCAATGGCCCTGGTGAGGACCGACCCAATAGGTGCAACCCTGGGCCCCTTGAGTGACTAAGATCACCTGTAAATGGGGGCATTGTCCGGCAATCGCCCTAGGGTCAGCCGTACCCCACAGCCACCGGGCCTCCTCCGCCGTTGCCTTGACCGCCGTTACCTGCTGCACCAGGGTTTGGGTCACGGACCGGGCCAACCGCTCCTCTGTCCACAGGGTGGGTCGCCAGTTCACATCCAGCAGCGTGATGACCCCCCGTGCAGACGCCCACTCGACCAAAGCGAAGGCCGTTGCCCGGGACTCGGGGAACGCCAGCACCACCCCCTCGATATACAGGCACTGGGGCGGCTGAGCCGGCGGCCGAAACCTGATAAATTCATCCGCAAAGGCCGGACAATCCGGGGGCCGAAAACCGGCGAATTCCCGCTCCCCATCCGTCCGGCGCAGCACCTCCACCAAACGGGTGGGATAGGGTAAGCGCTGCATCAGGGCTGGGCAAACCCGGTGGGCCTGGATGACCTGGAGCACCCGGTCGCCCCAATCATCACACCCGACCGCCCCCAGCAGAGCCGTCTCCACCCCCAACCGCCCCAGGTGACAGGCCACATTCAACCCCGCCCCGCCAGGATAGGGGGTCCAGGACTGCACTTGATCCCGGGGTACCCCTATCTGGTCCGCCAGCAAGTCCCACAGGGCAAAACCGTAACACAGCACCGTCATGTCAGTACAGGTAGGGATTGGCGGGACGCTCAATGGGGGTAATGTTTTCCGCTTGCACCACCAACCGGCGTTTACCGTACACCTCGGCGGTGGTCATCCGGCCCTCCACCCGCAGCCAGGTATCTGCCGGGTATTGCTGCGCTGAACCTGTTGGCACATCCACCGGCAAGCCCACCGGGTAGGCATCGGCGGCGCAGCAGGTGACCACAAAGCGGGTGAGGAAAAAGCGCTGGGGAGGACTTTGGGGGGGATGCACCACAAACCCTTCAATGCGGGCCTTCTGCCCCTGGTAGGCATCCGGTTCAGGATAGACGTTAAGGAGGCGCACCCAATCCACCAACGACCGGTCCTCAGGACGTTGTAGCGGGCGAAACCGTTGGGGCATGGTGCGGGTCAGGGTCAACAATTCCCCGCTTTCCAGAGCCACTTGACTGTTGAAAGGCTGGGGCGTCACGATCAGGCCCACAACGGCGGTGCTCAGCAGCAAAAACCGGCTCCAGGCACGGGGCAGCAGTACCGTTCCTTCCGTCCAGGCCCGCGGTCGTCCCCGTTCTTGCCACTGTTGCCAACCCTGCCAGGCCGTTAACCCCAGCAGGAGCAACCCGGCCCCCACCGTCAAGGGAAAATAATTGGGATGGATCAGCACCGCCAACTGCCCTGTCAACCAGTACTTGACCAGCAGCGCTCCCCAAGCCCCGATGGCCAGCAAGTCCCAACCGTTCATCCCAGGTACAGGTTCATAGCCAAGGTCAACACGAAGGTTAACGAGGACGCCAGCAAAAACAGGTAGAGCACCGCCCGGGGCCGAAAAACCGTCAGGAGCAAGCTCACTCCCTTGAGGTCCACCATCGGCCCGAACACCAAAAACGCCAACAACGCCCCGGTCGTAAAACTCCCGGCAAACGACAAGGCAAAAAAGGCATCCACCGTCGAGCAAATGGAAACCACCGTCCCCAGGACCAACATGGCCAACACCGAGGTTACCGGCCCCTGCCCCAAACTCAAAATCACCTCCCGGGGCGCCAACACCTGCACTGCTGCCGCCACCGCTGTTCCCAAAATGAGCACAGCCCCCAACTCCCGCAGCTCTGTCAAGGCGTTGACCCACACCAATCGCCAGCGCCCCCGCCGGGACAGGAGCCGGGATAGATTCCACCCGTCTGTCTCCAGGGCAACGGTTTTACCCCCGCTCACCGCCCAGAAATGACCCGTTGGCACCCCCACCAGGGCCAATTCTCGGGCCGGGGGTCGGGGCGCAGGCACCGGTATCGCTTGGGCCACCGCCGGTTGTAAAAATGGGCGTAAATCCCGCTGCACCGAAAACACCCAGCCCACCACCACCGCCACCACCAGGGTCAGGAGCATGCGCCCCCAGACCATCAGCGGCTGGTCCCGAAACGCCACCCAGGTGGACCAAAGGACGATAGGGTTAATGGTGGGCGCCCCCAGGAGAAACCCCACCGCCACCGACGTCGGCAGCCCTTGGGTTAACAGCCGTCGCGCCACCGGCACATTGCCACACTCACACACCGGCAACAGACACCCCAGCACCGCTCCCGCCACTGCCCCGGCCAGGGGATGTCGAGGCAACCGCCGCACCAACTTTTCCGGGTCCACCCACAGCAACAAAGCACTGGAAAACAACACTCCCAGCAGCAAAAACGGCAATGCCTCCACCAGCAAACTGAAAAACAACGTCAACCCCTGTTGCCAGGCTGTCATAGCCCCTAACCCAGACCTGCAGAGGAATACCTAATCACGGGGGTGGGCCAGCGGTAACCTCCACCACACCTGTAGCTATTAAACCATCAAGGGGTCCCTAGTACAGCGATTTGCGGCGGTGATTGGCCACCGACTGCACCAGCCCCAGGGCCAGAAAGTTCGCCAGCATGGCCGATCGCCCATAGCTTAAAAACGGCAGGGGAATCCCCGTAATGGGCGCCAAACCGATGGTCATGCCGATATTGACCACCACTTGAAACATCACCATACTGAGCACTCCAATTGCCAGCAACGACCCAAAGCCATCCCGGGCACTGCGGGCAATCAACAACAGTCGTAGGGCCACCAACCAGAATAAAAACACCACCAGCATGGCCCCGATAAAGCCCATTTCCTCGCCCACCACCGAAAAGATAAAGTCCGTGTTTTGTTCCGGGATGAAACTCAACTGGGTCTGGGTTCCCTGGAACAGCCCCTGGCCCCACAGGCCCCCTGAACCGATGGCAATCCGGGATTGGATCAAATGGTAGCCGCCCCCCAGGGGGTCCTTGTCCGGGTCCAGAAACAGGATCAACCGGTCCCGCTGGTAATCCTTGAGCAACCCCCAGAACCAATGCCCCAACTGTCCGGCCACCAGGTTCACTGCCAGGGCCGCAAGGGACCCCCAGTGGGGCCAGGGCAAGCAAAACCAACCTAGCAGGCCCATGACCGCCACCCAGACCCCCCAAGCCGGCAGGGAGAGGGACAGCAAAATGGCTGACACCAGGGGCGAGAGCAGGAGCACAATCCAAGTCAGGGGGATATTCGCCCAGTACAACATGCCCAGGGTGATGGCCACAAAAATCAACGCCGTGCCCAGGTTCGGTTGGATAAACACCAGCACCCAGGGCAAGGCCACCACCCCTATCGCCTGGAGGATGGTCCACAGGGCCGGCGCCCGGGACTTTTCCAACAGGGCAGCCAAGGTCACGATCACCGCTACCTTGGCAAATTCCGACGGTTGTAAATGGAATCCCCCGATGGCGATCCAGCGTTCCGCCCCTAAAGCCGAGGTGCCCACAAACATCACCGCCACCAGCAGGAGGTTGGCCAGGGCATAGGTCAACCAGTGCCAGCGCCGTAACGCCTCATAGGGCCAGCGGGCCAAGACCAACATCACCCCCAAGCCCAGCAGGATGATCAGCGTCTGTTGCCACCAGTCACTGGATTTGTTGCTCCAGCCGGTGCTCAAAAGGGCTGTGACCCCGATGACCGCAAGACTCAATACGGCCGCCAACAGGGTCAGGTCCATATCCTGCCAGGGCCGCCACCAGACCGCACGGTAGGTCATACTAGCGCTTTAGGTCCCCACGGAGAGGGAGGGATTCGAACCCTCGATGACGTTGCCGTCATAACGGATTTCGAGTCCGCCGCATTCAACCACTCTGCCACCTCTCCACATCAGCATCTTTATATTATGGATGCTGGCGCAGGCAACCTGACGACCCAAAGGAGCACCCTAGTGGTACGCTAATAGGAAGCAAGGCTTGTGCGTACATAGGGATAGACACTCATGGTTGCCACTGCGGAACAGGTGAATGTCGGTCGGATTGTGCAGGTGATTGGCCCGGTCGTGGATGTGGAGTTTCCGCCGGGGCGCCTGCCCAAGGTCTATAACGCTCTGCGGATTCAGGGGAAAAACCCAGCGGGTCAAGAGGTGGCGGTGACCTGCGAGGTACAGCAACTGCTGGGGGATAACATCGTCCGGTCGGTGGCCATGAGTTCCACAGATGGCCTGGTGCGGGGGATGGAGGTCGTAGATACGGGTGCCCCGATCTGTGTGCCGGTGGGGGAAGTGACCCTGGGACGAATTTTTAATGTGCTGGGGGAACCGGTGGACGAGAAGGGGGAGGTGCCCCGGACTAAGACCCTGCCCATTCACCGACCCGCCCCTAAGTTTACCGATTTGGAAATCAAACCCTCGATTCTAGAGACGGGGATCAAGGTAATTGACCTGCTAACCCCTTACCGGCGCGGCGGCAAGATCGGCCTGTTCGGCGGCGCGGGGGTAGGCAAGACGGTCATCATGATGGAACTGATCAACAACATCGCCATCCAGCACGGGGGGGTGTCGGTCTTTGGCGGTGTCGGCGAGCGCACCCGAGAGGGCAACGACCTGTACAACGAAATGATTGAGTCGGGGGTGATCAATACCGAGGACCTGAGCAAGTCCAAAATTGCCCTGGTCTACGGCCAGATGAACGAGCCGCCGGGGGCGCGGATGCGGGTGGGTCTGTCGGCCCTGACCATGGCGGAATACTTCCGGGATGTGAACAAGCAGGACGTACTGCTGTTTATTGACAATATTTTCCGGTTTGTGCAGGCGGGTTCGGAGGTGTCGGCCCTGCTGGGACGGATGCCCTCGGCGGTGGGGTATCAGCCGACCCTGGGGACGGACATGGGGGCGTTGCAGGAGCGGATTACGTCCACGCGGGAGGGGTCAATTACCTCGATTCAGGCGGTGTACGTCCCGGCGGATGACCTCACGGACCCGGCGCCGGCGACCACCTTTGCCCACTTGGACGGGACGACGGTGCTTTCCCGGGCCTTGGCCTCCAAGGGGATTTATCCGGCGGTGGACCCCCTGGAATCCAGTTCTACCATGCTCCAGCCCAGCATTGTTGGCGAAGAGCACTACACGGTGGCCCGGCGGGTGAAGGCGACTTTGCAGCGTTATAAGGAGTTGCAGGACATCATTGCCATCCTGGGGTTGGATGAACTGTCTGAGGAAGACCGGCTGACGGTGGCCCGGGCGCGCAAAATCGAGCGGTTTTTGTCCCAACCGTTTTTCGTGGCGGAGGTGTTCACCGGCACGCCGGGCAAGTACGTTAAATTAGAAGACACGATCAAGGGCTTCAAGATGATCCTGGACGGGGAGTTGGACGACCTGCCGGAGCAGGCGTTCTACATGGTGGGGGACATCAACGAAGCCAAGGCGAAGGCGGAGAAGTTGCGGGCTGAGGGCAAAGCATGACCTTGATGGTGCGGGTAATCACGCCAGACCAAACGGTGTGGGACGGTCCAGCCCAGGAAGTCATCCTGCCAAGTATGTCGGGGCAACTGGGGATCCTGACGGACCACATCCCCCTGTTGACGGCTCTGGACATCGGTGTGATGCAGATTAAAGCCGGCGGCACCTGGACGCCTTTGGTGGTGCTGGGGGGCTTTGCCGAGGTGGAAAACAACGAAGTGACGGTGCTGGTCAACGGCGCAGAACTGGGCAGTAGCCTCAAGCTGGAGGCGGTCCAGGCGGAACTGGCGGCGGCGGAAGCGGCTTACGACCAGGCCACAACCCGCAAGGATAAGCTCGATGCCACCCAGCAACTGAAGCAGGCGAAGGCGCGGCTACAGGCGGTACGTATGGTGACACCGGAGCAATGAGCGCGGTTGCCAGTTACGTGCATCCTATTCCTCCCCCCACCGAACCTCTGCAGTACCGGGCTATCGGGGTGTTGCGGGGGCGTTATCAACCTTCGGTGGAACAGTTCACCAAGGGGGTTTTGGTCACCCATGACGGGGTGCAGGTGGATGCGGTGCTGCTGGGGCGGTTGATGAGCTTGGCCAAGAAACGCCTGGACCTGTCCCAGGAGCACCTCTGGGTGGTGTACCCCCGCACCCGCAACAAACCCCGGGTCAAAGCGGGGGAAACACCGCCGGAGACCCCCTTTTTGCCCCTGCACGTGCAGATAATGGGGGTATGGGAACCGGAAGCGCTCCATCCCGAGGAAAACCTGGGGCCGGACCAGGTGTGGGTGGAGGAGGATTATTTTTCCATTCGCGGGGAAGTGGTGCGCCAAAACCAGCAGTTGGGCATTGTGACGGTGCGGATTCGCCGGGCGCCGATGACCCTGACGGGAGCCGCAGAGACCTTTAAGTTGGAACTCAAAGGGACGCTGCCCCAGCCTGGCAAGGGAATGTTCTGGGATTTGCAGGTGCAACGCCAGGGCACGGATTTGGTGATTTGCCAAGCCCATAAGGTGGCGGCCATTGTCCCTACCAAGACTAAGGCCAAGCGTTCGGGTCCCAAGGCCCGGCCATCCCGCCCTGTACCCCCCAAAAAATCGACGCCCGCGATTGAAAAACCCTGAAATTGGCCGTCTGAAGCAGAACTTGCGCGGTTACCTTCGCCAGCAACGGGCGCAACTTTCCCGGGACACCTACCGCCGCTGGAACCAGCAGTTATTAACCCATTTGCAATGGCATCCCTGGTGGCGGTCGGCCCGGCGGGTGTTTGGGTATGTGAGTCTGCCGGGGGAGCCGGATTTGCGTCCCTTGTGGGAAAGGGTGTCGGTGTGGGGTTTACCCCGGCGGGCGGGAGATCGCTTGGTCTGGCACCAATGGCAACCGGATCAGCCCTTGACCCCGGGACGCCTGCCGGAACCTTACCCCGATGCCCCGGTCCTTACACCACAGCCGGGAGATTTGCTGGTGATTCCGGCTTTGGCCTACGACCACCAGGGCTATCGCTTGGGGTATGGGGGCGGCTACTTCGACCGACTTTTAGCCCGACCCGAGTGGCAGGCGGTTTATCGGGTGGGGGTCATTTTCCAATCGTTTCTGGTGCCGGCGTTACCCCGTGACCCGTGGGACCAACCGGTGCAGGCGGTGTGCACAGAGATGGGTTGGTGGGTGCCAAGCCCGCCCGCCGGAGAATCTCCGGGATCAGGTCCTCCCGCTTGACCGCCATGACATGCACCCCCTGGCAGAGTTGCCGCGCCCATTGCACCTGCTCGCTGGCGATGGTGATGCCTTCCTCGAGGGGGTCGGCGGCCCGTTCTAGGCGCCGGATGATGGCTTCGGGGATGTGGACGCCGGGAACGTATCGGTTGATATAGCGAGCGTTTTTGGCGGACTTCAGCAGAAAAATGCCGGCTAAGATGGGACGACCACACCCCTGGGCAATGTGGGTCATGAATTTTTCCAGCCGGTCAAAATCCACAATCATCTGGCTTTGGAAGAACTGCGCCCCGGCCTGGAGTTTGCGTTCAAAACGGCGCTGTAGCCCTGACCAGCTCCCGCACTGGGGGTCCACCGCTGCTCCCGGAAACAAGTAGGTTGGCCCATCCGGCAGGGGTTGATTTTCGCTGTCCACCCCCTGGTTGAGTTTTTGGATCACCTGCAACAGGCGCACCGATTCGTAGTCGTACACCGGCTTGGCGGTGGGATGGTCGCCCGCCTGGACCGGGTCGCCGGTGAGGGCCAAGACATTGCGAATCCCTAGGGCGGCGGCTCCCAGCAAATCAGCCTGTAGGGCAATGCGGTTGCGGTCGCGGCAGGCCAGTTGGTAGATGGGTTCTAGGTGATGTTGCCGCAGGAGGGCAGCTGCTGCCAGGGAACTCATGCGCAAAACGGCCCGGCTGCCGTCGGTGACGTTGATGCCATGCACCCAGGGCTGCAGCAAACGGGCCATGCGCAACAGGTGTTGGGGGTTGCTGCCTTTAGGGGGCATGACCTCGGCGGTGATGAGAAACTCGCCCCGCTGAATCCCCTGCTGGAGACGGCTGAGGGACCCCTGGTTCATACCGGCAGCGCCATCCCCATCGCCTTCTGCACCCGATCCAGCGTGGTTTGGGCCACGTGATGCGCCCGCTCGCGCCCCTCCCGCAACACCTGGTGCAAGTAATCCTTGGCCCCCATCAATTCCCGGTACTTGGCCTGGATAGGACGCAGGTGCTCGATGATCACCTCCGCCAGTAGGGGCTTAAATTCCCCCCACCCCATATCCTTGACTTCTTCGGCGACGGTGGCCTTGTCCTTGCCGCTGAGCAACTGGTACAGGGTCAGCAAGTTATGGCATTCCGGGCGTTGGGGGTTGTCAAATTCCAGGCCGCGAATCGGGTCAGTTTTGCAGCGCTTGATTTTTTTCTGGATCAAGTCGGGGGGATCGTTCAGGTTAATCCGGCTCATGTCCGAGGGGTCGGATTTAGACATCTTGCTGGTGCCGTCGGTGAGGCTCATGACCCGGGCGCCGGTGCGGGCAATCAGGGGTTCGGGGATGGTGAAAACGGGGTCATCCGGGGAGGCAAACCGGTAATTAAACCGCTGGGCGATGTCCCGGGTGAGTTCCAGGTGTTGTTTTTGGTCCTCCCCCACCGGCACCAGGTCGGCCTGGTAAAGCAAAATGTCGGCGGCCATCAGCACCGGGTAATCCAGTAGCCCCACCCCCACCTCTTCCCCCTGTTTGAGGGCCTTTTCCTTGAACTGGATCATGCGCTCCAGCCAGTTGAGGGGAGTGATGCAGTTGAGCAACCAGGCCAATTGACTGTGGGCGGGCACGTGGGACTGGATGAAGATGACGCTCTGCTGGGGGTCCAGCCCGCAGGCCAGATACCAAGCCGCCACGTTGTAGGTATTGTGGGCCAATTCCGCCGGGTTGTAGGGGACGGTCATGGCGTGCAAGTCCACCACACAAAAATAGTTCTCCCGTTCCTGCTGGCCAGCGACCCAGTGGCGAATGGCCCCCAGGTAATTGCCCAGGTGTAGATGGCCGGTGGGTTGGACTCCCGACAGGACTCGCGGACGGCCCATGGCGCCTCTTCTTGGGACTGGGATTTATTGTACCGGCCTGACGTAATATTATGGAGGGAAATCCGGCAAGGACAGCCCATGTGGAGTACCCTGGGTGGGCAGTCATGGCTTCGGGTAGCCTTCCAGATGCGGGGATCAGTCCTGCCCAGGGTAGCCCCCCGGGTGTGGTTATTCATGGGCTATAGCGTCCTGGTCGTCCTGACCCGGCAGATGGGCTGGAAATTACCTATCGGTATCTTGGGGGAAATTACCGCCAATGTGGCCTATAACTTGGTCCTGGGATTACTGCTGGTCTTTCGCACCAATAGTTCCTACGACCGCTACTGGGAGGGGCGCAAGGCCTGGGGCCAGATCATTATTGCCCTGCGAAATTTGGCCCGCACCATCCAAGTGGCGATTCCCACACCGACCGAAGCGGAATGGCGGCAAAAAAAACAAGCCCTCCAATGGCTGATGGCCTTCCCGGTGGCGGTCAAATTGCACCTGCGGCAAAACCCTGATCCCCAGGAGTTGCAAGTCTTTCTCACCCCGACGGAATACGCCGAAATCGCCCCTGTTTTCAACCGCCCGGTTTACATCACCCTCTGGCTAGAGGATTACTTACAACGACAACTGCACCACCGGCGGCTAGATGCCAATCGGGTCTGGGAACTGGACGAAGCCCTCAACCAGCTCATCCAGGGACTGGCCACCTGCGAACGCATCATCCAAACACCGGTGCCCCTGGCCTATGTGATCTATCTCAAGCAATTGATTTTGCTCTACTGCCTGGCGTTGCCTTTGGCCTTGAAGCCGGAGTTGGGTTGGGCGGTGGTGGCCATCACGGGAATCGTGGCCTTTATTTTGATGGGGGTGGAGGAACTGGCCCGGGAGATCGAAAATCCCTTCGGTCTGGATGTGAATGACCTGCCCCTGGAGGACCTCTGCCAGATGGTTCAGCGTAGTATTGAAATGATTAGCCAGTTTCGCCCGACGGCGGATGACTAACGGGCTGACGCTACAACCAATGCTCGGCCGGTGGATGTACGCTCTGGTGCTCTGGCAGGGTTCGGTGCTGTCGCGCATTTGGTCCCTGCTAATCCTGTCTGGCCTGTACGCCGCCGGCATCGTCTGGCTGTGGCAACAGCACGTGCCCCTCCCCCTGGGGTTTTTCGGCGAGTTCACCAACAGCGTGGTTTACAACCTGGTGCTGGGGCTGCTGCTGGTGTTTCGCACCAACAGTTCCTACGAGCGGTTCTGGGAAGGCCGCAAAGCCTGGGGGGATGTGGTGGTGAATATCCGCAATCTAGCCCGCACCATCCAGTTGTGTGTACCGGTGACCACAGATGGGGAAAAGGAGCGGCGACAGACGGTGTTAAACATGTTGCCGGGGTTTGCGGTGGCGATGAAATTGCACCTGCGGGACATGGCCGATCCCCAAGCTTTGCAACCCTATTTCTCCACGGCGCAATTCCACCAACTGGCCCACAGTCGCCACCGACCCCTGCAAATCCTAATTTGGATCCAAGACTACCTGCAACAGGAATTCCACCAAGGACGGATCGATACGGTGCGTCTGCTGGAGGTCAATCAACTCCTCAACGCCCTGATCCAGGGCCTGACCGCCTGCGAACGCATCCGCCAAACCCCCCTGCCCCGCCCCTACGTGATTTACCTGCGGCGACTGATCCTGCTCTACGGCCTGTGTTTACCGGCGGTGGTGGCGCCCAAGGTGGGTTGGTGGACGGTGCCCATTGCCCTGCTGGTCAGTTTTATCCTGTTCGGCATGGAAGAACTGGGCTGCCAACTGGAGGACCCCTTTGGCCTGGACCCCGACGATTTGCCCCTCGACCAGCTTTGCACTACCTTGGCGGAGAATGTGCAGATGATTGCCGGAGATGGGTCACCAACGCTGCCAACCCCCAGCGATAACTCGCCGGTCCAAAGCCACTGACTTGACCCACAGCCACCGGCGCAATCCAGGAATGATGGCGGTAGGGTTCCCGGGCGTAGATATTACTCAGGTGCACCTCCACCGTAGGCAAACCCGTAGCCCGAATGGCATCGGCAATAGCCAAGCTGGTGTGGGTGTAGGCCCCGGGATTAATCAGTAAACCGGCAAACTCCCCTGCCGCCTGTTGAATCCAATCCACCAGCACCCCCTCGTGGTTCGACTGCCGACAGACAAGGGTCACCCCCAATTCCTGCGCTTGGGCTTGCAATTCCTGGTTAATGGCCTCTAGGGTCTGGGCACCGTAAATCGTCGGCTCGCGCTGTCCCAGGAGGTTCAGGTTAGGGCCATGCAAAACCAGAATACGCACCTAGCGGCGGTCATCCACGGGGACGGGCACCGGTTCGGGTTCGGGCTGGGGACCCAACAGGACATCGAGTAAACGGCGTAACCACTCTCTCAGCTTGGCGAGGATACTTTCCATAGGATTCCTTCCCCAATCAACAGCCCGAAGCACCGGTTGTTATCTATTATAGTCAATGCTTCATGGTGGGCGAGGGAGCTTTCCGACCTTGGGCTATGATAGGGTGGGACCCGTTTGACCCCTAGGACCATGGAAAGGGAAGCCACCGTCCTATTCGCCGACATTAGCAGCAGCACTAAGCTCTATGAGACCCTCGGGGATGAGGCGGCCTTGGTCTTGATCAGCGACTGTCTGCAATTACTCTACCAGGTGGGGCGAAAATATCAGGGTCAATTGGTCAAGACCATCGGCGATGAAATCATGCTCTGTTTTCCCAATCCTTCCCTAGCGGCCCAGGCGGCTTTTGAGATGCAAGACCAGGCGGCCCAATTTTTCCACAAACAGCAAGTCCTCTCCGGCTTGAGGATCGGGTTGAATCATGGGCCGGTCCTCACCCAGCAAGACGGGGATATGTTCGGCGATGCAGTCAATGTCGCCGCGCGGATGGTGGAACTGGCCAAGCGCAACCAAATCCTCGTCCCCGCCCCTACGGTTGCCCAGATGGACCCGTCCCTGCCCCTGCAAAAACGACTGGTGGACCGGATGCCGGTGCGGGGCAAAAGCGACCTCATCGAGGTGTACGAAATCCTGGTTCACCCCTCCGATGCTACCTTTGTCAGCGTGGACGCGGCTTCCCCACCCTCAACCCCTACCCTCACTTGCCTGCGTCTGCAATTCCAAGGCCAGGTGTATTATCTGGATGAACGACACCCCACGTTGAGCCTGGGGCGGGCGCCGGATAACGATCTCGTAATTCGCTGTGACCAGGTATCGCGCCAACACGGCCGGATTGAATGGCGGCGGGGGAAATGCGTCCTGGTGGACCAAAGCGCCAACGGCACCTACATCCATGTCGCTGGTCAAGCGCCGATCTATATCCGCCGGGATGAACACCTTTTAACCCACGCAGGCACAATCCACCCCGGCAGTCCCCAGGTGGAGGGCATCCATTACCAATGTCTGACGACGCCAGTGGTTCAATCCTGACAGCGGGGACACCAGTGGCTCGACCGACCCCCAATTTTGGTGCGCTGGATAACCGTACCACAGCGGCGACAAGGCTGCCCTGCTCGCCCATACACCCAGGCCTGATCCAGGTAATGGCCGTTCATCCCCTGCACATGGCGAAAGTGAGCAAAAGTGGTTCCCCCCAGGGCAATACTGGTCTTCAACACCTGGATCACCCCCTGCCGCAGGCGCGCCACTTGCTCCCGGGAGAGATGACAACAGGGAGTCTGGGGGCGAATCCCACCGAGAAATAAACCCTCATCGGCGTAAATATTCCCCAACCCCGCAACCCACCTCTGGTCCAAAAGGGCCGTTTTAATCGAGCGGGAGGTGGACTGGCAGCGGCGAAAGAAAGCCTCCAGGTCCAGGTCCCAGGGTTCTGGCCCCAAACTCTCCAAGCCGGCCACCCCATCGGTCACCTTTTTCCCCGGCGGCACCCACCACCAGCGACCGAAGGTACGTTGGTCCACAAAACGTAACTCGGTGCCACCGTCAAAAAAAACCCGCGCCCGGGTGTGGGCCGTCAGGGGTTGCGGATCGGTCAGCCAGAACAGTTGCCCCGTCATGCGCAGGTGGATGACCCAGTGACCACCGTTGGTCAACTCCCCCAACAAATACTTGCCCCGGCGCCGCCAAACCCGAATCCTCTGGCCCCTCAACCCCTGCTGCAATGCATAGGGCGACCCGACCACACAGTCCGGGCGCAGGAGGACCACATCAGTAATAACCCGCCCTGGCGTAAGTTGGTCTAACCCCCGGCGGATGATTTCCACTTCCGGCAGTTCCGGCAAGCTATTTCCCTTTCTTGGGGGGCGGTTCCACTTCCACCAGTTCGTCCAGGGCAAAGTTGTTGGTGGCCACCCCGCCCTGCTCACCGCTGTAACCGGTGTAGTTCACCTTGTCAAACCGCACGATAACCGGATATTTGATATTGCCGCCGCTTTGGTCAATCGAGGCCACCGTGCCCACATCCTGATACCAGTAGGACTCCTTGCGCAGAATCCGTACCTTGGAACCCCGTTGGATCATACCGTCCTCCCATACACAGGCTGTTTTTTAGCTTAAGGCCACTGCCGCCTCAGTGCCACCTCCCCGGTGCTAAGAATTATTACCAGGTGGGGTCCTGGTAGAGATAGACCGTCAGGTGAGTCACCCCCGCCGGAATACTGGTCAAGCAAGCCTGGACGGTCTCCAGCCCCGTCGCCGGGGATTCCCAATCCACCAGACAGGCGTAGCAGGCCCCCATCAGACAGCCCGTGGGAATCATCACCCCCGCCCGGCGCGCCACCCCGAGTAAAGATTCCCCCGCCGTTGCCACCACCGTTACGTCATCCGGCAAAAAACGCACCTGGACCGCCATGGGGCCCCCATCGGCAATCTCCATTTATTTCATATTGTAGGCAGGTCTTCCCCCAGGCTTTTCAAGACCCGGGAAGTCCCCTATAGTAGAAGTAGTCCTGGTTGCCCCCTTTTCTGAGGAGTGAATTTAGCCATGAAACGATTACTCATGTTGGCTATAGGTGGCCTGGCATTGGGTATAGCAGCACCGGCCCGGGCGGATTTCTTCAGGATTTATCCCAACGGTTATCCCCATTTCACCGCCGGTCCCAATACCTTGCCCCTGCAACGGCTGTATAACGAGGTCTATTTCGGCAATACGGGCGGGTATTATTACCAATCCTGGTTGGCGGGGCAAACCCAGACCCTGTTTAACCTGCACATCGGGCGGTTGAAGACCACACCGGGCGGCCCTGAGATTGCGGTGCAGACCGACGCTCGCAACCTATCGGAGTTGAACGTCAATATCATGGACATCCAGGGGCAAATTCCCGGGCCAACCCTCCGGGTGCAGGATTTCCCCAATCCCTTTACGACCTCATTGTTTGACCTGAATTGCCGGCCTGTAACCCGCCCCGAATGCGCCCGGGATGGAGTGTTTTATCCCCCGACTCCTGGGGTGGAAGCGCCGGTTGAACCGTTCAGGCCGCCAGCCCCCATCCGTGGCCGGGGTTAAGGTTCCGCCGATTCACTCCTCACATCTCCCCATTTCAGAAAAGCGGCTTCGGGGCCTTCCTCGCGCCGTTTTTTGCTATCCTGCTCAAACCAGGCGATGATCTGGGTGGGGGTCAGTTGTTCCACCGGCACCTGGTAGTAACGGGCAATGTGCATGAGCAGACGCAGGGAGGAAATGGTCAAACGGGTTAGGAACTTTTCGTGGGAAGAGAGCAATGCCGCATCCACCTGGGCCGCCTCCTCCCGGGTCAGGAAGGTTTCGTTCATCGGGTCGCCCCTTTGATCGTCGCCAAGGCCTGGTCCACGTGGGCGCGGAAATTAAACTGGGAGTCAAACACCAGCCGCACGATGCCCTCCGGGTCAATCACATAGGTCACCCGCCCGGGGATCAAACCCAAGGTGGCCGGTACCCCATAGGTGCGCCGCAGTTGGTTGCCCGCATCACTCAGCAAAATAAACGGTAGATTGTACTTGCGCTTGAACCGCTGGTGACTGGGGGTATCATCACCACTGACCCCGATAACCACCGCCCCCGCCGCCCGGAACGCATCGTAACTGTCCCGGAAAGCGCAGGCTTCGGCAGTACAGCCGGGCGTATCGTCCTTGGGATAAAAATACAGCACAACCCACTGCCCCCGGAATTGGGAGAGACTGACCATTTGGCCTTCGCTGTCCGGCAGTTGAAAATCCGGAGCCGGCATCCCCGCTTTGACTGGCGCCATGGCAGTGTTAAGAATTATGACCTGCTTTTAGTATAGGCCAGGTCTCTCCCACTTCCCAGGGGCTCCTACTGCCAACCCTTTTCCGCCTGGTCCAGCACGTAGTAGGTCACGTCTTCGATGTCGGTGGGGCTGAGACGGCCCTTGAACGCCGGCATAGCATTTTTCCCATTAGTAACTTGATAAATGATCGCCTGGGCGTCCAGCATGCCGTATTTCTCCAGGGCGTCCTTCATCAGGGACTTACTTGCCACCACCACGTTCCGCCCCCCGGCGTGACAGGCGGCACAGTTAGCCGCAAAGACCTTGGCGCCATGGGCCAAATCCGCCGCTTGGGCCGGCATGACCCAGGTCACCAACGCGAAGATACCGGTCAACACCACAGTCCACAAAGCACGCATGTTCCCCTCACTTGCCGATAGGATGATTGGGATGATTTGGGCAAAATATCCCTATAGTATCCTACAGAATCTTTTTGCCGCTGTACCACAAACTTTAGAAGATATTTAGGAATGCTACAATCCCAAGGGCATGGGAGAGGACGGTGATGCTTAAAGCTGGAATTGTCGGGTTACCGAATGTGGGTAAGTCCACCCTGTTCAATGCCCTGGTGGAAAACGCCAAGGCGGAGGCCCAGAATTACCCGTTTTGCACCATTGAGCCGAACCGGGGGGTGGTGAACGTTCCGGATGAACGCCTGGAGGTCCTGGCCAAACTTTCCCGTTCCCGCCAGATCGTCCCCACCCAGATTGAGTTTGTGGACATTGCCGGGTTGGTGGAGGGGGCCAGTCGGGGGGAGGGGCGGGGTAACCAGTTTCTCTCCCACATCCGCCAAGTGGACGCCATTGTGCAGGTGGTGCGCTGCTTTGATGACCCGGAGATTGTCCATGTTTGCGGATCGGTGGACCCGGTGCGGGACATTCAAGTGATTAATTTGGAACTGGCCCTGGCGGATTGGGAACAGGTGGAGCGACGGCGAGAAAAGCTCAAGAAACTGGCCCGCACCCAGAAGGAGGCCCAGGCGGAGGTGGCCCTGCTGGAGGAGGTGGCGGCGGCTTTGAATGAGGGAAAACTGGTGCGGCAACTGCCCCTGAACCAGGAACAGCAGGCCATGCTGCGGCCTTTGGGGTTGCTCACCGCCAAACCCATGATTTACGCCGTGAATGTCAGCGAGGTGGATTTGGCGACGGGCAATGCCTGGACCCAGCAGGTGGAAGTCCTGGCGCAGCAGGAGCAGACCAAGGTGGTACGGGTGTCGGCCCGGGTGGAGGCGGAGTTGACAGAATTGCCCCCAGACGAACGGGCAGCCTACCTGGCCAGCTTGGGAGTGCAAGAGGGGGGGTTGAAGTCCCTGATCCGGGCCACCTATGAATTGTTGGGCCTGCGTACGTTCCTGACGACGGGGGAAACGGAAACCCGCGCCTGGACCATCAAGGCCGGAACGTTGGCTCCCCAGGCTGCCGGGGTGATTCACTCGGATTTTGAGCGGGGGTTCATCCGGGCGGAAACCATTAGTTACGAGGATTTGGTGCGGGCGGGTTCCCTGGCGGCGGCCCGGGAAAAGGGGCTGATCCGCAGCGAGGGCAAGGACTACGAGGTGCAGGAGGGGGATGTGATCGTTTTTCGGTTTAACGTCTAGCGCCGCACCCCTAACAGGGCTAAGGCCGGTTGGTCGGGGGGGTCGTGGGCCAGTTCCCCGGCAAGAAAGGCCAGCGCTTGGTCGGGGGTCAGGAGTCCGGAGCAATCCACCAGCCGATCCGGCAGCACCACCCACAGGGCTGGGTAGAGTTCACCGCCATCGCCGTAGGTTTTGTGGGCCTGTAGCCATGCGGTCAGGTTGGAGCCCAGGGCGGCAACGGTGCTCTGGTTAACGACTGCTCGCTGCAGGGAGAGGTGCACCACACCGTTTTGGCGCAGGACTGCCAGGGGCCGGTTAGGGGAACGCCCGGTTTTTTGGTAGAGGCAGTAGTCCCCCAGCTCGGCGACGGATTGCACTTGCCCAGGTGGGCAGCCGAGGACCCGAGCGGCCACTGCAACCCGTTCCTGGGGGTTCAGTTTCTGACCAAGGGATGTTGTCTGTAGCTCTAGCGCTCCGGTGGCCGTTGCCGTGACTTTTTGCCGCCGTCGGTCAACTTCTAGCCGTACTTGCACCGTCGCCGGATGGGCGCCCATGCGGATCACCGCCTGTACCACCCCCTGGCGTAGTTGCTGGATGTCCGCCGGCGTGGGGTCCACGACACTGCGCTCAATGGTTTCTTGAATCAGCCCCAGGGCCACGCCAATGGCGGCGATCACTTCCGCATCGGGCGCCAACCAGCACCGCAGACCCATGCGTTGGGCGACATGGGGGACCAGGGCTGCTGCACCGCCACCCCCGCCGATCAAAACCACTGTGCGCCGGTCTAATTCGTACTCGACGAGTAATCGCTCAATTACCCGTTGGATTTTGCGGCTGGCGATCTGTAAAACCCGTTCCGCCAGGGCTGAGGGTGTGGTTCCCAAATCGGCGGCCAACCAGGACACCAGGGTTTTGGCGTAGGGGGACGGGGCCTCTCGTCCTTCAAGCACCATCGCCGCATCAGTGGGGGTAAAGGTCCAGGTGAGTTGGTCCCGGTCGGCAATCGCCAGGTAATGCTGGGGGGAAAAGGTCCGTCGCCGAAGCTGATCCGGCTGGGGAGGGGTGTCTGTAAAGCTGATGTATTGCAAACCGGCGATATGGGCGCTGCGGGGACCCACATCCACTACCTGTTGACGGCGCAGGCGGGGCACCGACCCCCCAGCAATACCCACCGTGCGAATGTCCAGGGAGCGCAGATAGAGACGTTTGCCGGCAATCTCGGCGGTTTTGACCTGGGGACGACCTTGGACAATCACGGAAATATCAGTGCTGGTGCCCCCCACATCCAGGAACACCCCGTCGGCGATACGGGCATAGCTCAAGGCGGCGGCTACCCCCGCAGCTGGGCCGGAAAGGATGGTCAAAATTGGGCGCTGGCGCATCTCCTCCAGACTCATGATCCCCCCATCGCTGCGCATGACCATCACCGGTGCCGTAATGCCCGCGGCCCGTACGGCTTGTTCGGTGGCCTGGGCGGTCGCCAGCATCCGGGGCAGCAGGGCGGCGTTGATCACCGCTGTCCGGGTGCGCAGGCGTAAACCGTAGAGCTGGGAGAGTTCACAGCCGGCAGTTGCCAGGTAACCCCGCTGCCGCAGCCAGGTCACCACCTGCCGCTCGGGTTCCGGGTCATCCACGGCAAAGGCGCTGCTGACGGCAAAAACCTCTGCCCCTTGGGCCTGTAGGCGGGCCACCAGCTGTTCGAGGGCAGACCAGGGGATACCTTCATCGGTGCATAGCCAACCGTGGCGGGTCGGTAGGAATTGCCCGGGTGCCAGCTCCACGTCCTGGATGCGGGTTTGGCTTCGGGTCACCCAGCCTAGCCAGCGATTGCTTAGGGCAATGATGCCCACAGTGGCGACATCCCCCTCCAGCAGGGCGTTGGTGGCCTGGGTGGTGCTGTGGGCAATGAGTTGAATTTGGTCGGGTGCAAGACCTGTGGTCTGGAGCAACGCCTGTAGAGCCTGCACAACGCCGGCTGCCACGCCGATGTCCGCCCGGTGGGTGGTTGGGACGCGCACTTTGCCCAGGAGACGATGGGTTTGGGTGTCCACGGCGACGGCGTGGGTAAAGGTACCTCCTACATCAATGCCGATTTTGACGCCCGTGGTCATGCCCCATCCCAGCAAACCGGCTTACAATGATGGTATCGGGAAAGGTAGCCAATTCCATGGGCAAATGGACAGCCCAAAGAATTGATATTGAGCGGGTGTATCCTTGTCCCTGTTGTCGCCGGGCTGGTCGTCTACGCCGGATTACCTTGACCGAGGCCTTTGGCTGCGACCGGTGCCAACAGATTTTTGTGCTCAAGGAGGAGGAACAGGTTTTGGAACAACTGGGTAGTACCTATCCGGCGCAGCGGGCCTGGTATTGGGATGGGCAATCCTGGCAGCGCCTGTACCACGTCTGGGGCCGCATGACGCCCTTGAGTGGTTTTTCCCTGGTGTTGTTGCGGTTGCCGCTGCTGTTTTTGCTGTTTCTGTTGGTGGTGTTTCTGCTGGCGATTTTTGGCTTTATTCAACTAGTGGCCACCTGGGTGAATGGGCGCTAGGGCCATTGCTACAATAACCCCAAATACCGGGAGAGACGACCGATGGTAAGCGCAGAGATATTAGCAGTGGCGCGGCAGGCCCGGCAGGCGGCGCAACGGTTGGTGACTCTGGATACGGCGGCGAAAAATCAAGCCCTGGCGGCTATGGTGCAGGCACTGACGGCTCACCAGGGGGAGATTCTCCAGGCCAACCAGGCGGATATGGAACGCTCCCAGCAGGCGGGATTGCCGGCAGCCCTGTTGCAACGGCTGAAACTCTCGGCGGATAAGTTGGCCAGTAACATTCGGGGGGTGGAGGATGTCATGCACCTGCCGGACCCGGTGGGCCAGCGGCAATTGCACCGGGAGTTGGATGCGGGGTTAGTCCTGGAGCGGGTGACCTGTCCGCTGGGGGTGCTGGGGGTGGTGTTTGAGGCCCGGCCTGAGGCGGTGATTCAGATTGCGGCGCTGGCTATTAAGTCGGGCAACGCGGTGATTCTCAAGGGGGGGCAGGAGGCCACCGAGTCGTGTCAGGTGCTGGTGCGGGCTATTCAGGAGGGACTACAACGGACCCAGGTGCCCTCGACGGCGGTGCAGTTGCTCACCACCCGGGCGGAAATCCAACAACTCCTGGAACTGGATGAATATGTGGATTTGTTGATCCCCCGGGGGTCGAATGCGTTTGTGCGCTATGTCCAGGAGCATTCCCGGATTCCGGTGCTGGGCCATGCGGACGGGATTTGCCATCTATACGTGGACCGGCAGGTAGATATTCCCCAGGCGATTGCCATTGCGGTGGACAGCAAAACCCAGTATCCGGCTGCCTGCAACGCCATCGAAACCCTGCTGGTGCACAGGGACATTGCGCCGGAGTTTTTACCCCCCTGTGCGGCGGCGCTGGTGGCCAAAGGGGTGAAGCTCCGGGGGGATGAAGCCACCCAAAACATTATCCCGGTGGCCCCGGCGACGGAGGAGGACTGGCGCACGGAATATCTGGATCTGATCCTGTCGATTCGGGTGGTGGATTCCCTCGAGGCGGCCATTGAGCACATCAATACCTACGGCTCCGGCCATACAGACGCCATTGCCACGACGGATCTGGAGGCGGCAGCTCAGTTTATGGCCCAGGTGGATTCCGCTGGCGTTTACCACAACTGTTCCACCCGTTTTGCCGATGGCTTCCGCTATGGGTTTGGAGCAGAGGTGGGCATCAGCACCCAGCGTTTGCCGCCCCGGGGACCGGTGGGTTTGGAAGGGCTGGTGACCTACAAGTACCGGTTATGGGGACAGGGACAGGTGGTGGCCACCTACAGCGGTCCCCAGGCAAAACCCTTTACCCACCGGGATTTACCCCTTTAGGAAACAGGGATTCCACCACTGCCTGGAGGGCCTGTTTCACCTGACCCGCATCCCGATAGCGGTCGGCGGGGCGTTTGGCCAGGCAGGTCATGACCACCTGGGCCAGAGGGGGGGGGACATGGGCGCCGAAGGGTTGCTGGGTCAGGGGAATCGGCGGGGTATGGACGTGGCAACGCAACCATTGGTGACGGGGGGCCTGATTGGGGAGGCCGAAGGGGTTGGTGGCCGTCAACATTTCGTAGGCGATTAACCCCAGGCTGTAGACGTCGGCCCGTTGGTCGGCCAAGCAAGCGCGGCCATCGCACTGTTCGGGGGAGGCGTAGCGGTACGTGCCGAGAAAACAGCCCAGGCCCGTCAACGGGGTGACCTCGTGCTGGGTATCCTCAACCACCCGGGCGATGCCAAAGTCGAGGATTTTTACCAGTTCTGCGCCGGTGGCCTCGGTGACCAGGTAGATGTTGTCGGGTTTGAGGTCCCGGTGCACGATGTTTTGGTCATGGGCGACCGCCAAACCCTGACAGACTTGCAACAGGATGTGTAGGGTGCGGGGAATGGCCAAAGGTGCTTCCTGACGGATCAGGGCACCCAGACTCTGCCCCTGGAGATACTCCATGACGTAGAAGGGGATGCGGTTCTGGATTAAGCCGCTGTCGTTAACTTGGACAACGTGAATGTTCTTAAGCCGCGCCAGGATGTCAATTTCCCGCTGAAAGCGGCGGATGATCTGGGCGCTGGCGGTGGCTTCGACCGGTAAGCGGGTGAGGATTTTCACCGCCACCGGTTTTCCCAGGTGTTGGTCCTCCCCCAGAAAGACATCCCCCATACCGCCGCCCCCCAGATGCCGGTGCAGGAGATAGCGTCCCCCGATGGTTACCCCTTCCCAGAGTTGCCGGGTGGTGTCGAGGGGGGCAGTGGAGTCTGAACCCGTTGCGGTCGGTAGGGTCACGGGACGTTGCGGCCACACCAACGCCATCCCCCAAGTGCCGACCCACACCAACAACGGGCCGACCAGGGGTATCCAGGTGGAGCCGCTGCCCATCCACAACCCCAGCAATACCCCCATCCCCCCGGCGAACCACCATCCCCGACGGTTACTGCCCACCAGCACACCCACGGCCGCCACGCCCCAGCCCACCAGCCACAGGGACTCCCAGGGTTCGGGCCAGAACTGCACCGCCGGTTGGCCGGTCAAGGCCTGGTCGAGGATTTGGGCCGCCGCCTGGGCATGAAAAACAATCGCCGGTTGCCTCTGACCATTGGGGTGACGCCAGGCGGATATCCCGTCCGCACCGATGAACACAATGCGCCCCTGCACCTGTGCCGGTGTGAGTTCGTGCAGCGCTTGCCACAGGGTTTGCATCTCCCAACGGCCGGGACGATAGACTAGGGGCATTTGCCAAGCCGGTCCCCCTGCGTGCTGATAGGGTCCCGTATCGGCAGACCAGCGCCGCCATTGCCCCCGCCCCAATACCAGGGTTGATCCTTCCCAGCGGGCCGTTATCCCTTGCCAATGCAGGTAATGCACCGCCACCAGCAACCCCAGGGAATGGGCCGGTTGACCGGTCCCCGCCGGAGGGAAACCGTTGCCGAGGGGGTAGCGGCGCACCCAGCCCCCGGGGTGATCCACCAATAAACTACTGTTGGTGACTTGCGGTTCCCCAAGCCGGGCCACCGGCAAAGGTAGGGGGCTAGAAGAAGTCTGACCCCAAGGAACAGGGCATCCCACGACGACCGGCAGATGGGCGACTTGGAAGTGTGGCAGTTGGGCTGACCATGCCTCCTCGGTTAGGGCAGTCGCGGGTAAGGCGATGGCTATCACCCGGGGGCGCATCTCCGCCAGGCGAAACAGGAGTTTTTGCCAAACCCCCATCCCTATAGCCTTTTGTCCCAGGCGCTGCCTATCGTCATCTGTGGAGTGAATCAATAAAAAGCGTTCATCCACGGTTGGGGAGGGCTGCCGCCGTAACCACAGGTCATAGCTGGCCAAATCCAGGGGTTGCCATCCCCCGAGGGCGCGGACGAGCAGCACCAGCCCCGTGGATAGCCCACCTGCCCATACTGCCCGTCGCCAGCGGGATGTTAGGCGGTTCATGACCCAACATTACAGCCGCTGCCAGCGCCGATAACCCCACCAGCCCAGCAATCCGACCCCCACCAGCCCATATATCACTCCCACCGGCGCCGCCCAGCCCAAAAACCCATCCGGCAACCAGCCCAGGACCTGCCCGATCACCAGAACCAGCGCCAGAGCAGGAATACAGGTCAGCCCCAGGGTTGTGGCTGTCATTAGGGGCAGGTCGTGACCCCAGCCGGTGAGTACGGCATCAGTTCCCACCGTCGCCAGGGCACCCGCTACCGCCAGTAGTCCCAGTAACCAAAACTTGCGCGTGCGCAGAACATATTTCCACAGCATCACGGCGCCCCCACCCCTTCAGACCCTAGTGTACTGGTTCCGGCGCAGAGCTGGCAGTAGTTCCCGTAGGTAGGCCACCACCTGCTCAATGTCCGCCTGGGTGGTCCACCGCCCCAAGCCAAAGCGCACCGAACTGGCCGCCAACGTCGGCGATAACCCCAAGGCCAAGAGGACATGGGACGGTCGCCCCGTACTACAGGCTGACCCAGCAGACACCGCCACCACCGGCTGGAGACGCTTGTGCAATTCCGCCCCATTCACCCCTAGAAACGTCACGTTGAGATTACCGGCCAACCGGGGGGACCAGGCCCCGTTCAACCGCACATCCCCCAGCCCTTCCAATTCCCGCCACAGGTAGGTGCGCAGGGCCAGCAAGCGGGCTTGTTCCGTTTCCCGTTCCGCCAGCGCTATCTGCACCGCCGCCCCCAACCCCACAATCAACGGCACCGCCAGGGTCCCCGACCGGAAGTCCTGTTCCTGGCCACCCCCGTGGAGTTGGGGCACCAGTTGCACCCGGGGCCGGTCCCGCCGGATAAATAACGCCCCCACCCCCTTGGGTCCACCAATTTTATGGGCCGTCAGGGATAACAAATCCACGTTGAGCGCCTCTACGTCTAGAGGAATTTTGCCAATGGCCTGGGCCGCATCCGTATGGAACAAAATCCCCCGCTCCCGACACAGGCGACCAATTTCCGCCAAAGGTTGCAGCACGCCAATTTCGTTGTTGGCGGCCATCACCGACACCAAAATCGTGTCCGGCGTCAGGGCCTGCGTTAGTTGTTCCAGGTCCACCAGCCCGTCGGGCCGCACCGGCAATTCCGTCACCCGAAACCCCAGGGTCGCCAGGTAACGACAGGGGTCCAACACCGCCCGGTGCTCCGTTTGCACGGTCACGATGTGCCGTCCCCGGCTGTGGTAGGCCGCCGCCACCCCCTTGATGGCCAGATTGTTGGCCTCCGTGGCTCCGCTGGTAAAGATGATGCTGTCGGGGGTGGTGTTGAGGGCCGCCGCCACCTGTTCCCGGGCCAGCTCCACCGCCGCTTGGGCTTCCCACCCGTAAACATGGGCGCTGGCCGGGTTGCCAAACCGCTCCCGCCAGTAGGGCAACATCGCCTGCCAGACCCGTTCATCTAAAGGCGTAGTAGCCTGGTAGTCCAGGTAAATGGGGCGCATGTTTTCAGTCTAACAGGCGGGTCAGGGGGGAGTCGGCTCTGGTATGATGAAGAGTCTAAAGATGACATGGCAGAGGTGGCGCATGGCTCGGCTGTACTACGATGCGGACGCAGATTTAACCCTTTTACAATCCAAACCCATTAGCATCATTGGTTATGGGTCCCAGGGCCATGCCCATGCCTTGAACCTGCGCGATAGCGGCCTGAATGTGACGGTGGGGCTTTATCCGGGGAGCAAATCGGCGGCCAAGGCCCAAGCGGAGGGGTTGCGGGTGCTATCGGTAGCCGAGGCAGCCGCCCAGGCGGAACTCATCATGCTCCTGCTGCCGGACGAAGTACAAAAGGAGGTGTACTACCGAGACATTGCGCCCCATCTGCGCCCTGGCAAGATTCTGGCCTTTGCCCACGGGTTTAATATCCACTTTGGCCAGATCGTCCCCCCGCCGGAGGTGGATGTAATCATGGTGGCGCCCAAAGGGCCGGGTCATCTGGTGCGGCGGACGTTTGTGCAGGGACAGGGGGTGCCTTGCCTGTTTGCCGTCTATCAGGATGCGTCGGGGCAGGCGCGGGAACGGGCCATGGCCTATGCTAAGGGGATCGGCGGCACCCGAGCGGGCATTCTGGAGACCACCTTCCGGGAGGAAACGGAAACGGATTTGTTTGGGGAGCAGGCGGTGCTGTGTGGGGGGTTAACGGCCCTCATCAAAGCGGGGTTTGAGACCTTGGTGGCGGCGGGCTATCAACCGGAGCTGGCTTACTTTGAGTGCCTGCACGAGGTTAAGCTGATTGTGGATTTAATCGTTGAGGGGGGCCTGGCCCGCATGCGCGATAGCATCTCCAACACGGCGGAATATGGGGACTACACCCGGGGACCGCGGGTGATCAACGAATCGGTGCGGGCCGCCATGCGACAGATTCTGCATGAAATTCAAACGGGGCAGTTTGCCCGGGAGTTTGTTTTGGAAAACCAGGCGGGCAAGCCCAGTTTTACGGCCATGCGGCGACGGGAGGCGGAACATCCCATCGAGGAGGTGGGGCGCGATTTACGGGCCATGTTCAGTTGGCTAAAATCGGAGTAGTGCAGGTGGCAGAGTCAGAAATGACCATGACGGCTGCGACCCCATCTCCTGTGGAGTTGACCCAGGGCAGTACAGTTTACTTGAAGGATGACCCCTGGGCGGAGGAGGGACCTTGGGTGATTTTGGATACGGAAGAGACCTCTCGCCATATGGTGCTGTGCCTGCGCCAGAGGTATTACCCCCGGGATTTGTACCGGTCAGTATGGCTACGGCGGGATATGCTCTCACCTGAACCCTGGCCCCCGGAACCGCCCCGTCCCCGTCCAGCACCCCCGGTGAAGAAACCCTCCCGTCCCAACCCATGAAGACCCTGGCGCTGCTGGCCATCCGGGCCTACCAACGGTGGATTTCCCCCCTCAAGCCGCCCAGTTGTCGTTTTTATCCCACTTGTTCGGTGTACGCCTACGAGGCGGTGCAGCGGTTTGGTCCCTGGCGAGGCGGCTGGTTGGCCCTGCGGCGCTTGCTCCGTTGTCATCCCTGGTCGCCCGGCGGTTACGACCCCGTACCTGAGAAACTGGAGTCGTTGTGAGGAGGCCCATGGAGTTTTCGTCCCCGCCCACTCCGTCTGCCTGTCATGACTGTGGGACCGCCGTTTGCTTGCAGAACGTTTACAAGGTGTACCAGCGCAAGGCGGTGGTCCAGGACCTGAGCCTGGTGATTAAGCGGGGTGAGGTGTTTGGGTTGCTGGGGCCGAATGGGGCCGGCAAATCCACCACCATTCGCATGATCACTACCTTGACCCGCCCCAGCGAGGGGGATATTTGGGTGGCGGGCTGCAATGTCTATCGCCAGGGGTTGGCCATCCGGCGGCGGATTGGGGTGGTGTTGCAACAGGTGAGCGTGGACGGGGATTTGACCGTCTGGGAAAACATGGAGTTCCATGGCCGGTTGCACCACATCCCCAAAGCGGAACGACGACGCCGGATTGATTATTGGCTGGACTACGTAGAACTGACGCCCCGGCGTGACGACCTGGCCAAGATTCTTTCCGGGGGCATGAAACGGCGGTTGCAGATTGCCCGCGCCCTATTGCACCAACCCCAAATTCTGTTTTTGGATGAACCGACGGTGGGCCTAGACCCCCAAACCCGGCGGCGCCTGTGGGCCTTGATCCGACAGTTGAACCAGGAGGGCATGACCATTGTCCTGACCAGTCACTACATGGAGGAGGTAGAGTCCCTATGCCACCGGGTGGGGATCATTGATGGGGGCAAATTGATTGCCCAGGGGACGGTGGCGGAATTGCGCCGGAAATTGGGGGAAGCCCTGGTGGTCAAACAAATGGGGGAGCAGTGGGAATACCGCTTTTTCCCCACCCTGGCGGAGGCCAACGCCTACCTGGACCAGTTCGAGGACAAAACCGGTTTGCTGGTGCGCCCCTCCAACCTCGAGGACGTGTTTGTAGAGCTAACGGGCCACCGGTTGGATTGAGATGCAAAAAACCCCCTACCCAAGGCAGAGGGTGGTTAACTAACTGGAGGTGAAACCTGAACTAGCGAGCGGCGCCCGTGGCATCCAACAGCGGCCCCCCATGACTGACCGGCTGACCGGGTACAGCACCGCGCGGGCCAACCGGAGCCGGCACCGGTGTGTAGTTAAAGATGGCCGCATCCGTTTCATTAACGATCTGGGGGGTTAACACCACAATGACCTCGTTCCGTTGGTTGACCTTATTCGTCGAGCGGAACAGGGCACCCAACAAGGGAATGTCCCCCAGAATAGGTACCTTGGAGGCCTGCACCCGGTCCGTATCTTGGATCACCCCGGTCAAGACCAAAGGCTGACCATCCCGCAAGCGCACCCGCCCTGTGGTCACCCGGCGCCGGGCCAGCAGAGTAATTTGATTAACAGCTCCTGGCGAACCGCCAGCCCCCGGCGTCGCAACGGAGAAAGTACCTGCCGGTGCACTGATGTCGGGACTGGCCGACAAGGTGATAAAACCGTTGTCGTCAATCCGTTCCACATTAATCGCCAGTTGCAGACCGGCCGGTTCCCGCTGAACCGTAATGGTTGGCGCTTGGCCTTGGGTTGTAGCAGGGATGACTTGGATATTGGTGACCACATCGGCTGTTAGCTGCACTGTCGCCGTTTCCCCCTCCTGAATTAGCAGGGTGGGGTCGGTCAAGATTTTGGCATTATTCTGGGCAATTTGGGCTTGGAGGACAGCAAAGAAGTTAGGGCTAAAGGGGGTAAAAGGCCCTGGGGTACCGATACCTGTTGGGAATCCCCCCGGCAGCAAGGACCCTGTCCCCTGGGGTGCCTGCCGACCAAAGTTGATGATTGCGGCCCCATTGTCAAAACGGAAAAACGTATCATTGACCCCGAAGGACATGCTAAAGCCCTGGGCCTGGGTGTTGGTGAGATTGACATCAATCACCTTGACATTGACCATGACCTGGCGCTTGCGCACATCCAACTGGGCCACATATCCAGAGGCAATTTCCACCAAACGGGCTGGTCCGGTCAAGGTGACCGCATTGGTCCGGGCATCCACCACCGCCCGCAATCCCTGCAAAATCGGGTTAGAGACCCCTTCTGGTGCGGCAATTCGTTCCACCCGTGCCTGTTCCCTGGGGAAAGTTTGCACAATAGGCGGCGAACCCGGCGAAGCCACCACCTGGTTGGTCTCCAGCACCGTTTCAAAAATCGTGCGATAGACCTCCGCCCCCTGGGATGCCAAATATCCGGCCAGACTCACAACCGACGACTGGTTAATCCGCAACGTCCGGCTGATGACGTTGTCAGCTTCCGGGGGCAGGTTCCGGCCCACAAACAGCGTATTGCCCACCTTATTAGCCCGTAGCCGTGCCACCCGCAAGACATAGTTCAGCACGTTTTGGGCCGCTTCGTTTTCGATGTCCAGGGAAATTGTCGTTTGTCCTGTTTCCTGCTCCTGAACCGCCTCCTCTTTGGTTTCCAGGCGGAACCCACCCGTGACCTCCTGCAACTGGGTTTGGCGCACCCTGACCCGTTGGGTATCCGGCACAAAGACCAGGTTCACCCCTGCCGCCCGGGCAATCAAGCTCAGCACCTCCCGCACCGGCGCATCCCGCAGCACCAACCGGGGAATCCGCGTCGCGCCCTTGGGACCCAGGTCAATCACCTCCGCCCCCACATTCACCTGGCTAATGGCAATGTCCCCCACCGGCGGTGCTACAGCCCGGGGCAGAACCGGCGGCAAGGGATTGGGTCCCTGAGGCAAGTTCGGCGGAATTGTATCAGGGGAAGCCGTACCTGGCCGGGGCGTTGGTTCAGGGGTAGTCGCTTGGGCCACGGTTGGATTCGCCCGTTGTTCACTTCTAGCCGGCGTGACCCGCTGGGGTTCGATGAGAAAACTCACCTGGTTATCTGCCCGTTGGCCAATCCGTCCGGCAATGGTTTTGCTGGTCCCTTCCACCGTCAAGCGCACCCCACCTTCGGGTATAGGGGCCACCTGCACCGATTGAATCCCGGCGATGGGACGCTCTTGGGTGAATTTGCCCTGGGGTAAAGCCAATTGAGCATTGGGGATTTCCGCCACCCAAGTACTCCCCTGGCGACTTCCCAGCACCTGCATTTGTTTGCCGCCTTCCGTTTTCAACACGATGGACAAGTTGTTGCCCACCGGCTTGAGTTCCACATCGGTGATTTTGACTGTTGCCGCTTGGGATGGTTGCGCCAGGACCACCAGCGCTGCACCCAACCCTACCGACACAGCCGGTAACCATTGACGAAACATAGCGTTCACTCCTCCAGTTAGGTTGTATCTAGCCAGCATCGCCCGAGGACGCTACTGGGTAGGTTCTGGTTGTTGGCGAGTTTGCGTTTGCTGGGCTTGCTGTTTACGGGCAGCCAACTCCTCTGGCGTCAGAGGCACAAACGCTTCCAGAGTGAATTTCATCGTGAGGCGCGACACCTCCCCTTCTTCACCCCGGGATGTGGGAGCTTCGATAGAAAGCTTGGTCAAATTCAACAGCAACCGTAACCGTTCCACGTTCCGTAACACAGCCAAGAGTTGGGGGTAGCTCCCCTGCAGTTCCACATCATAGGTCACCTTCTTCACTAGACTGGTCATTGCCTGCCCAGCCTGTTCCTGGCGTCGCTGGCGGTTAGCACCAGCTGATTGTTCCCCTTGAGCCTGCTGCTCGCCCTGGGCTTCACCCGTTGGTTTAAACAATAGCAACGCGGCCCCCGTATCCCGAATCTGCCGGTCCAGCATCAACAGGGCCACCTTCAAATCCTGTTGATTACCAAAGACCGTCTCCAGACGTTTGCGCTGCTCTTGCGCCTGCTTCAATTCCGCCTCTACTCTGGCCCGGTCCCGCAGCGCCGCTTCCTTTTGGCGAATTTCCTGGTTGAGGGCATCCACTTGGCTTTGGAGTTCCTCCACCCGGGAAGAGGCCGGCCGCACCTGGGTGAAATAAACCGCCGCCGCCACCCCCACGCCTACTAGACCCGCCAGGATACCGTAGATCACAAATGGGCTGAGGCCGAAGATGCGCCGTTGGCCCACTGCCTTAGGTTGAGACAATGCACCGCTAAGGGTCATGATCCTGCCTCCTGGGATTCCTGTCTATCTGCCGGCCTCATCGCGGGACGTTCCTTGAGAATCCCCAACTCCCGCAAAATCGCAATCCGGGTTTCCAGGCCCACCGCCCCCGTACGCTTCAGGTTCGCCAGATTCTCCGACAATTTTTTATCCGTCGCCAAGGTCACCTGCAACTCATAGGCCACCAGGGGGGACGTTTCCTCCTCCCCAGTACTAGCAGGCCGCTCCGCCTTGATCAGCCGCGGTTGATGGGGGGGGGTACCCTTCAAAAAAGGCGACCGCTCCAGCACCAGTAAAAAGTCATTCACCGTCTCAAACTCGTTCGCCTGCCCGCTAATCGTCAGATTACTCCCCGACTGGCTGATTTTCTGCAACTGAATCCCCGGCAGCGTACGATTGCCCAAGTCCTGCACCACCGCCGACCAGGGCGTGACCTGCTCCACCACACCAGCCAGCTCCTCTGTCTCTTTGCGAATCTGGGCCAACCGCTCCTTCAACCGGTCCAACTCCGCCAACTGCTGCCGCAGGGGATTCAACCGCGCCTCCGCCTGAGCCTTCTCCTGAATCAAATTCTGTTCCCGCAGAGCAACCCACCCCCACCAACCACCGGCGCCCACCAGGAAAACTACCCCCACCGCAATGCCCAAAATCAAAGGGAGAGGGCTTTCTTCCTTTTCAAAGTCAACCTGCCCCTGGGCGGCCATCCGGTCTTTCAGGAAATTAATTTCAATGCTGTACATCGTCAAGCCTCCCGTAACGCTAGTCCCAACACCACCCCCAGCCCTGGTCGCTCTGCCAGTGGGATCTCCTGAGCCGTTTCAATGTTCAAAATCCGAATGGGGTCCACACAGGTAGCCGCAATACCCAAGCGATGGCTCAAATATTCATCCAACTGGCCAATAGCCGCCCCCGGCCCTGCCAGCAAAACCTGCACCACCTCCATGGACTCCGGTTGGTCGCGGTAAAAGTCAATCGAGCGCCGCAGTTCATCCGCCAGCTCCT